>NZ_JBFSVK010000016.1:0-133642 GCF_041467855.1 Vibrio sp. 10N.247.311.51
GCGCCGATTTGGTGCCTTGTTCTACGACGCTCTGATCGTAATCGCTATTGAAATGTTGGCGGCTGGCGTCATTGTCGCTCTGCTGCATGCGCTCATGGCTCTCGGCATTTTTAACCACAGCGGATATGCCGATGTTAGTGACTTCTTAACCAACCATCCGATTTGGAGCCCTACATACACCTTTTACTTAGTGGCCGTTTGGGTATATTTCTTCGTCTTCTTCTGGACTAGAGCTGGTCAGACTCTCGGCATGAGAGCTTGGAAGCTGCGCGTTCAAAACAAAGATGGCTCGGCTATCACAACAACTCAGGCGCTGATTCGTTTAGGTACTTCAGGTTTTGGACTGGCAAACCTATGTGTTCCATTCGATCCTGAAAAACGTGGCTTTCACGATATCTGGGCAAAGACTGAAGTCGTTGTGTTACCACAAGCACGATAATGTTATTTAAGTTAGATCCAATCAAGATCAAAAAAGGAAGGCGTTATGCCTTCCTTTTTTATATTTACAATTTCCGCCTCAAGAGCATGATGGCAATTCCAAGGAACACCACGCTCGGGGCTATTGCGCCAAAGGCGGGCGGTATTTGATAAACCAAACTCACCGGGCCAAAGAACTCACTGGATATATAGAAGGTAAAGCCAGCAATAACACCTGACAGAATCCTCGCGCCCATGGTTACACTACGTAAAGGACCAAAGATAAACGACAGTGCCATCAACATCATAACTGCGATAGAAATTGGCTGGGTTATCTTTCTCCACAGCGCCAATTCATAACGTGATGCATCTTGCTCTGACGCCTTCAGATAAGAAACATAATCATACAACCCACTTAACGATAGCTCTTCTGGTTTAACCGTTACTATCGCCAACTTGTCTGGAGCTAATGAAGTTTCCCAAGAGTAAGTCGGTAGGCTTTCTTTGGTAATTTGAAGCTCATTTTCAAAAGACGTGATCTCTACATCCTTCATCGTCCACACGTTGTCTCCAACGTAATCAACTTCGTCAGAATAAATAGCGGTCTTAAGTGCCTTGTTTTCGTCAAAGCGCCACATGTTCATGCCATATAGCTTCTGGTCATCGATTTTGACAATAAAAATAAAGTCATTGGCATCACGAGCCCAAACACCACTTTGCGTCGAAATAATATTACCACCAGCAATCGAGATGGTTCTTAAATCACGAGCCATTTTCTGCGCTTGCGGTGCACCCCACTGACCAAGCAGTGTCACCACGATCATCAGTGGAATAGCGGTTTTAAGTACCGATAGACCGATATCCAACTTAGAGAAACCAGCTGCCTGCATAACGACAAGCTCAGAACTTGCAGCAAGCATACCAAGCCCAATCAACGCACCAAGCAATGCAGCCATTGGAAAAAACATTTCGATATCACGAGGGATACTCAGTAAAACAAAGTACAGCGCTTGTAATAGATCGTATGTACCACGGCCAACTTTTCTCAGCTGCTCTACATATTTAATGATCCCAGAGAGACCAACAAACGTCACCAATACCAGTGACGTCGTTGCGATGATGGTTCTGCCTATATATAAATCGAGAATCTTAAACACGGCTTAAGCCAACCTCTTATTCTTGAATTTTTCTTTCAAACGCCTTACTGGCACGCTATCCATAAAGTTTGCACCAATCGCGACAAATAACAATAACGCATTGATTGGCCACATGCCGATTACCGCAGGAATGCTCCCCTCTTCGATTGAAGACTTGGTTGCACTGATTGCTAAGAAATAGGTGAGATAAATCAGTATTGCTGGGCCGATTTTCGCAAAGCGACCTTGTCGAGGGTTAACCGCAGACAGTGGCACGACAAGCATGGTCAACAATGGAATACAAAGTACCAAAGAAATACGCCACTGCAACTCTGCTTTCGCACTATTGTTTGAGTTACCAATCAGCTCAAGCGTGGGGATCGCTTCCCAGTCTCGACCTTTCTTCTTTACTTCACGCTGACCAATCAGGCCTTCGTATTCTTCAAAGTGCGTCACCCTATAGTCAAGACGAGTCGGAATGCCTTCATGACGAGTTCCATCGTACATTACGATCACTTGGCGACCATCACTGAGCTCTTTAACATCGCCTGACTTCGAGAACATCACACTTGGTAGTACAGAATCACGCGGACGCATTTGAGCAACGAACACATTTTCTAACTTATTACCGTCGATATCATCGATAAACACGACAGAAGAGCCATCCGGCGTACCTTCAAACTTACCTTTTGGTAGCAAATCAACGCTGTTTTCTGCGGCCACTTCTTCATACATTTGTTCAACTTTATCTTGTGACCAAGGAGATAACCAAAATGAGTTAAAGGCTGCAACAGATGCCGTAATCAAAGCGAGGTAAAGCGCAGATTGGATCAGGAATTTATTACCGATACCGGTGGCGTTCATGACCACTATTTCACTTTCAGCGTAAAGGCGGCCAAAAGTAAGCAAAATACCAATATAGATACTGAGTGGAAGCATCAATAGGCCCATCGCTGGCATATTTAAGCCAACAATCGACAATATAAGACTCGCAGGGATATCACCATCAGAGGCGTCCGCTAAAACACTGATGAATTTTTGGCTGAGAAACACGAGAAAGAGAACAAAAAAGATCGCAAATTGGCTCTTGATTGTCTCGCGGATCAAATATCTAACAATAATCACGCTCAAATTACCTATACAAAACTTGTTTTTTTGATTGAATCACTATAATTTCCCGTTGAACCTTTTATTTTTTTAAATTTTTAGCTAAGTGTTAGCGTTCTTCTTTAAGGTTAGTTCCATTATAGGATCCAACAAGTAAGAACCCATTATCTAACATTTAGTTCGATTTGTCTTCAGGATGTAGGAGTACGCATGGAGTTCAGTGTAAAAAGTGGCAGCCCAGAGAAACAGCGCAGCGCATGTATCGTTGTCGGTGTATTCGAACCGCGCCGCCTTTCTCCAGTAGCCGAGCAATTAGATAAGATTAGCGATGGTTACATTAGTTCACTGCTTCGTCGCGGTGATCTAGAGGGTAAACCTGGCCAGATGCTACTACTGCATCAAGTACCTGGTGTACTTTCAGAACGTGTTCTACTGGTAGGCTGTGGTAAAGAACGTGAGCTAGGCGAACGTCAATACAAAGAAATTATCCAAAAAACCATCAGCACACTAAACGAAACAGGTTCTATGGAAGCAGTATGTTTCCTTACAGAACTTCACGTTAAAGGTCGCGACACTTATTGGAAAGTTCGCCAAGCAGTAGAAGCGACTAAAGATGGTCTTTACACATTTGACCAATTCAAGAGCAACAAACCAGAGACTCGTCGCCCACTACGTAAATTGGTATTCAACGTACCAACCCGTCGCGAATTGAGCCTGGGTGAGAAAGCAATCTCTCACGGCCTTGCTATTGCTTCAGGTGTAAAAGCGTCTAAAGATCTCGGCAACATGCCACCAAACATCGCAAATCCAGCTTACCTAGCTTCTCAAGCTCGTCGTTTAGCAGACGATTACGAGACAGTGAAGACTAAGATTATTGGCGAAGAAGAGATGGAAAAACTGGGTATGACATCATACCTAGCAGTTGGCCGTGGCTCTAAAAATGAATCTATGATGTCTATCATGGAATACAAAGGCGCTCCGGATCCAGATGCGAAGCCGATTGTATTAGTTGGTAAAGGTCTAACTTTCGATTCAGGCGGTATCTCGCTTAAGCCGGGTGAAGGCATGGATGAGATGAAGTACGACATGTGTGGTGCGGCATCTGTATTCGGTACAATGAAAGCACTGGCTAAGCTTAACCTGCCTATTAACGTGGTTGGTATCCTAGCAGGTTGTGAAAACATGCCGGGCAGCAATGCTTACCGTCCAGGTGATATCCTAACGACAATGTCAGGCCAAACGGTTGAAGTACTCAACACTGATGCTGAAGGTCGCTTGGTTCTATGTGATGCTCTAACTTACGTTGAGCGTTTTGAACCTGACTGTGTTGTCGATGTTGCTACGCTAACTGGCGCATGTGTTATCGCTCTAGGTCACCACATCAGTGGCGTTCTATCGAACCACAACCCACTTTCTCACGAACTTGTTAATGCTTCAGAGCAAGCAAGTGACCGTGCATGGCGTCTACCTATGGCAGACGAGTACCATGAGCAGCTAAACAGCCCATTCGCTGATATGGCGAACATCGGTGGCCGTCCTGGCGGCACAATTACTGCTGGTTGCTTCCTGTCTAAATTCACTAAGAAGTACCACTGGGCACATATCGACAGTGCTGGTACTGCTTGGAAGTCAGGTGCAGCGAAAGGCTCGACAGGTCGTCCTGTCTCAATGCTAGTCCAATTCTTATTGAACCGCAGCGGCCAAGAGACTGAAGAGCAATCTTCAAAATAATAAAAAGGGCCTACGGGCCCTTTTTTAATAAGCGCTATTTGTTAGACCCTGTTAACCAAGTAACATTGATATCCACGATTTTCAGTTCGAGTATTAAGTATGCAGACTGCTACATTTTACATTGTGCCTTCAGACAGCCCGCAAGCCAGCGAAGATGGTTTTGCTCACTATGTGCTGTTTCTTGCTCAGCACTTTGCAAAACAAGGCGCTAAACTTTATCTCAACTGTAATGACAAAGAGCATGCCGAGCGTATTGCTGAAGTTTTCTGGCAAGTCGAACCCAGTGAGTTTATTGCGCACAACTTGGTTGGCGAAGGCCCGAAGTATTCAACCAACATCGAAATTGGCTATCAAGGCGTAAAACATAATTGGAATCGTCAGCTAGTAATTAATCTGGCCGATAATCATACAACCTTTGCGAACGCCTTTGCTCAGGTGATAGACTTCGTCCCTTGCGAAGAAAAAGCTAAGCAACTCGCTCGAGAAAGGTATAAAATTTACCGTCAGGCTGGATATCAGCTACAAACTATCGAGATTCAACATCCATAGTCAAACCTCATAGTTAAAGCTATCTTTGGATTTAGATTCAAGAAGCTTCACTTATGAAGTTTGACCACGATTAACCATTCACAGTATCCGTTTAAGAGCACTATGGAAAAGACATACAACCCAACATCAATCGAACAAGCTCTGTATAAGACTTGGGAAGAGAAAGGCTACTTTAAGCCACACGGTGACACATCAAAAGAAGCTTACAGCATCATGATCCCGCCACCGAACGTCACTGGCAGCCTACACATGGGTCACGCGTTCCAAGATACGATCATGGATACGCTTATCCGTGCTCAACGTATGAAAGGCAAAAACACGCTTTGGCAAGTGGGTACTGACCACGCTGGTATCGCAACTCAAATGGTTGTTGAGCGTAAGATTGCTGCTGAAGAAGGTAAAACAAAACACGACTACGGCCGTGAAGCTTTCATCGACAAGATCTGGGAATGGAAAGGCGAATCAGGTGGCACGATCACTCAACAGCTTCGTCGTCTTGGTGCATCTGTAGATTGGGATCGTGAACGATTCACTATGGATGACGGCCTATCGGCTGCGACTCAAGAAGTGTTTGTTCGTCTATACGAAGAAGACCTAATCTACCGTGGTAAGCGTCTAGTAAACTGGGATCCTAAACTGCACACTGCAATCTCTGATCTTGAAGTTGAAAACAAAGACAAAAAAGGTTTCATGTGGCACTTCCGCTACCCGTTAGCGAACGGTGTTAAAACGGCTGATGGTAAAGACTACATCGTTGTTGCGACTACTCGTCCAGAAACCATGCTTGGCGATACTGGTGTTGCTGTTAACCCAGAAGATCCTCGTTACAAAGATCTTATCGGTAAAGAAATCCTACTTCCTGTTGTTAACCGTCTTATCCCTATCGTAGGCGATGAGCACGCAGACATGGAAAAAGGCACGGGTTGTGTGAAGATCACTCCAGCTCACGACTTTAACGATTACGAAGTGGGTAAGCGCAACAACCTACCAATGATCAACATCCTAACGTTCAATGCTGATATCCGTGATGCTGCTGAAGTATTCACAACCAACGGCGAAGAAAGCGATGTTTACTCAACAGACATCCCTGCTAAATACCAAGGCATGGAGCGCTTTGCTGCTCGTAAAGCTATTGTTGCTGAATTCGAAGAACTTGGTCTTCTTGAAGAGATCAAAGATCACGACCTAACTGTACCTTACGGCGACCGTGGTGGTGTAGTTATCGAACCAATGCTGACTGACCAATGGTACGTACGCACAGCACCTCTTGCTGAGCCTGCAGTTAAAGCCGTTGAAGATGGTCAAATCCAGTTCGTGCCTAAGCAGTACGAAAACATGTACTTCGCGTGGATGCGTGACGTGCAAGACTGGTGTATCTCTCGTCAGCTTTGGTGGGGCCACCGTATCCCAGCATGGTACGACAACGATGGTAAAGTTTACGTAGGTCGCACTGAAGAAGAAGTTCGTGAAAAGAACAACCTAGCGCCTGTTGTTGTACTTAAGCAAGACGACGACGTACTAGACACTTGGTTCTCTTCTGCACTTTGGACGTTCGGCACGCAAGGCTGGCCTGAAGATACTGAAGCACTGAAAACATTCCACCCATCTGAAGTACTAGTATCTGGTTTTGATATTATCTTCTTCTGGGTTGCTCGTATGATCATGATGACCATGCACTTCGTGAAAGACGAAGATGGCAAGGCTCAAGTACCTTTCAAGACGGTTTACATGACGGGTCTTATCCGTGATGAAAACGGCGACAAGATGTCTAAGTCGAAGGGTAACGTACTTGACCCAATCGACATGATTGACGGCATCGGCCTTGAAGAGCTAGTAGAGAAGCGTTGTGGCAACATGATGCAACCTAAACTGGCTGCTAAGATCGAAAAAGCAACACGTAAGACTTTCGAAAATGGTATCGAACCATACGGTACTGATGCGCTACGTTTCACTCTTGCTGCTATGGCTTCAACTGGTCGTGACATCAACTGGGACATGAAGCGTCTTGAAGGTTACCGTAACTTCTGTAACAAGCTATGGAACGCAAGCCGTTACGTACTGATGAACACAGAAGAGCACGACTGTGGCATGTCACTGTCTGTAGAAGACCGTGCCAACATGGAATTCTCTCTAGCAGATAAGTGGATTGAATCTCAGTTTGAAGTTGCAGCGAAAGAGTTTAATGCTCACCTAGACAACTACCGTCTAGACATGGCAGCAAACACGCTTTACGAATTCATCTGGAACCAATTCTGTGACTGGTACTTAGAGCTAACTAAACCTGTTCTTTGGAAAGGTACTGAAGCTCAACAACAAGCGACTCGTTACACGCTTATCACGGTTCTTGAGAAGACTCTGCGTCTTGCTCACCCTGTTCTTCCTTACATCACTGAATCTATCTGGCAGAGCGTTAAGCCGCTAGTAGATGGCGTTGAAGGCGAGACAATCATGACTCAAGCGCTTCCTCAGTTTAATGAAGCTAACTTCAATGCTGAGATCGTTGACGACATCGAATGGGTTAAGACTTTCATCACTGCTATCCGTAACCTACGTGCGGAATACGACATTGCACCAAGCCAAGGCTTAGAAGTAATGATTAAAATAGCGGATGAGAAAGATGCAGCTCGTATCGAAGCGAACAAGATCGTTCTGACTTCTCTAGCTAAGTTAGACGATATTAAAGTTCTAGCTGATGGTGAAGAGACTCCTGCTTGTGCAACTAAACTGGTTGGCAAATCTGAGTTGATGATCCCAATGGCGGGTCTTATCGACAAAGATGCTGAGCTTGCTCGTCTAGATAAAGAAGTAGCTAAGACTCACGGCGAGATTAAGCGTATCGAAGGTAAGCTAGGTAACGAAGGTTTCGTTGCTAAAGCACCAGAAGCCGTTATCGCGAAAGAGCGTGAAAAGCTTGAAGGCTACAAGGAAACTCTTGTTAAGCTTGAAGAGCAAAAAGCGACAATCGCTGCGCTTTAAAACCGAGTGAACGAGAAGGCTTCGAACTTCTCGCTCTAAATAGAAAGGTTGGTCTTGGTGGCCAGCCTTTTTTTATGTCCCTGATTCTAATATTCCAATGCTTTTCACTTTAGCCTCACTGATTGATAGGTTTCATCTATCAAATTAATCTCCACTTCCCATTATACTTAATGATAATAATTCTCAATAATAGACCTATCGAAACAACACAACGATTGAGTAATTATCATGAAAAAGACACTAACCTTTGCTGCATTACATTTTACTATCGCATTTAGTGTCGCTTATGTACTAACAGGCGACATCTTAATTGGTAGCTTAATCGCTATGATTGAGCCCTCTGTGAATACTGTTGCCTTCTATTTTCATGAAAAGGCGTGGGCTCAAGTTCCAGCGCTTAAAGCTCGTCAGTGGATGACCAAATTAAAAACAGCAAGCTTTGCTACCATCCACTTTAGTGTTGCCTTTACCGTTGTCTACTTGTTGACTGGAGATGCTTTCATCGGCGGTTTGATGGCCTTGCTAGAGCCAACTTTAAATACCGTTGCTTACTACTTCCACGAGAAAGTCTGGTTACGAAAAGCTGAAAGCCAAACACTACAAGCTCCGTTTTGCTTACATCAACACGCTTAATTTAAAGCTCACTGAACGATTGAAGCAACCAGTTTCGAATAACAAAATTCAGCTTACCATTGACAAAGTTGCGCACCGCAATTAAATTAATTGCGGTGCGCAACTTTATTTCTTAATTCAAAGGTAGGTAGTTATGAATTCTCAACAGTTAAGAGACTATTCTCGTCAAACGGTTCGTTTACTTGGCATGCTTGATAAGCAGTGCGGCGATGTCGACCTCACTCCAGTCCAGGCTCATACTCTTGGTGAAATCCAGTTGCAGCCAATCACCATCAACCAATTGGCGCAGCAACTCAACGTAGATAAATCGAATGCTAGCCGCACTGTCACGGGCCTGATCAAGCTTGGTTTAGTTGAGAGCCTAGAGAACCCAACAGACAAGCGTAGCCAATTAGTCGCCCTAACCGCTCAAGGTGTTGATGCGTTATCTCAACTCGACCAGCAGCAAAGCATCTTCTTTGAAAAAGTACTCTCGACACTCAATGACAACGAACAACAACTGCTTAAGCAAGGGCTTGAGAGCTACTTAAAAGGGTTAACGAAAGTATGCCAAGCGGATGAGTTTGTATTACGCCCACTCACAGAGTCAGACAACCAACAATTAGCCGAAGTCATTCGCCAAGTTTCGGCTGAGCATGGGCTCACAGAAGATAAAGGCTATGGCGTGGCCGACCCAACACTCGATGATATGTACTCTGTCTATAGCCAAGCGAATGCAATGTACTGGGTTATCGAACATAACGGAAAGATCGTCGGAGGCGGTGGCTTTGCCCCTCTAGCAGGTAAACCCAATGTGTGTGAGCTACAAAAGATGTATTTCTTACCGCAAACTCGAGGGCATGGTCTAGCCAAGCGAATTGTCGCTTTGAGCTTAAAGCAAGCCAAACAACTTGGGTATCAACACATGTATTTAGAAACGACGGAGTGCTTGGGTGCTGCGGTCAAACTCTATGAGAAGCTTGGGTTTGAGCATCTTGAGTCAGCTTGGGGAGAAACAGGCCACGACGCTTGTGAGGTTGTCATGGCCAAGTCGTTATAAGCAGAATGCGCCGCTATAGCGAAAGAAGATAGCGCTAAAATATACGGAGTTAACGTAGAAAGTTACTGACGCAAGAGGTTGGGTTCAAGGCAACAAAAGAACTCTCTTCTTGCCCATCAAGTACCACTTCTAATGGGTATAGATGCTTGGGGTTAGGATTCTCAATATCAAAAATGATAGGCGCCTCAACCTGGAACACAACGCCAGTATGTTCAGCTCGTACATCAATCGGCATCACGAGTGTCATACCATTAAACTTGATGGATGCCGATACTAACCCCGCCTTTAGCGTTTGATAGATAACATCCACTTTAAACTCACAGCCACCACCATGATGCCAGATCTGCTCTGTGACAACTTGTTCTAGCTTGACGTTTCGAACAAACTGCAGATATGGCGCTTGCCAAATCCCGATGCGTGAATCAGATTTAGCGATAGCCTGTGAAGATACAGAGTCATCCATATCCTCTTCAAGCAATAGGCTCTCCTCTTCTTCAAGGAAAAGGATCTCGAAACGGTTTCGGCCGGACTGCATATAAGGACGGATATCTTTACGGTATTCAGCTTGGCTACCATCACAATCAAACACAGCCACACCATTAAGCCGAACTTCAGCAAAGTAATCGACTCCAGCCATCACCAACTCAACAAATGGACACGCCAACATAGCGTCATCCACTTCGATGTCGTGCATCAGGTGCCACTCTTGCTCTGCAATTTCATTTTCACTCAAGTTATCAGGTAGCTTTGAGCTTAACGGAGCCGGAAAAGTGATGTCATCTTGTGGGATAGAGAGATCCGTCAGTGGCGAAATTTGCCAAAGACCATCGAGAAGCAACCGCATATCATTCCTTGAGCTAGATCAATTTTGACCGCATTATAATGAATGAATGCATATAAAGACATTTATTTTTCTGAGGGTAAAAAAATGCCAGCTCGAGGCTGGCATCTTTTAAAACTGGGAAAGAATTACTCTTCGCCTTCATCATCTTCGTCTGGGTAGATAGCATCTTCACCTTCGTAGTAAGTGCCCCAACCGTCGTAGATAATGTCAAACTTCTCTGCAAGGTTTACAAGCTTTTCAACTTGCTCATCAATCGCTTCTGCATTCAGAGTACATTGCATCGTTGCATCACAACAAAGTAGCTTATTGCCATCTTCGTCTTCTGTCTCTTCAGCTTCAAGCACTTCAAAGCCCATTTTGAATGCTTCAACAACCGCTTTCTCAAGCACATCGAAATCTTCAGCAAATAGGTGATGCTCGATATCGTATAGAGCTTCAGGATCGCTACCATCTTCAATTAATGCTGTAATGATGTCGCGAGTCTCTTCCTTTTGAAATTCAATTAATTCCGCTACTGATAGATATTCATCTTCGTGAGACATGTGTCTGCTCCAGAGTGTTGACTATGAAAAGATCAAATTTGATTGCCACGAAATATGGCACGGATCGTCCAGAAAAGCCACCCAGATCAGGCCTAGAAAGGTAAGTTTATCGCGAGATCGCAGAGCCAATATCAATTCAAAAGTGAAATCAAAATCACAGAAACAAATTTTCAACATTTTATTAACTGCGCCGTATTTTAGCATTTCGTTTTTGTGGCCACTTTAGGGCTTACTGAATAAAACTTGCGTGATTAGTCACGTTAGGTGCATACACTCAACCGCTTTTGGGGTGCATAAATCCTCAGCTTGTTATCAAAAAGTGCATAATAGTGAATAAAAAATCATGATTAATAAGCAAAATTCAATTCTAACAAGCCACGAATTGAGCATAGATCTTCAAAAACGTTGTTCCGTTCGATAGCCAGTTAGTTGGAATTTAATCTGTATAAACTTAAAAATCACAGGTTTTATGACCAATTATTAGCCAAATACCTTGTATTAACTCAATCTGCAAAACTTGCATATTACGGACAAGCTTGTCATAAATAGACGCTGGATTAATAGTAAGGATGCAAAATGAGTAAGCTGTACGTTGGCTCCGAAGTCGGTCAATTGAGACGAGTTCTCCTAAATAGACCAGAAAGAGCACTCACCCACCTCACCCCTTCAAACTGTCATGATCTTCTATTTGATGATGTACTTGCCGTTGAAGCCGCTGGTGAAGAACATGATGCCTTTGCAGAAACGCTGCGCAGCCAAGACGTAGAAGTGCTATTGCTGCATGACCTGCTAGTAGAAACGCTTGCCGTATCTCAGGCTCGTGAGTGGTTACTGAATACTCAAATCTCAGATTTCCGTTATGGGCCGACTTTCGCCCGTGACCTAAGAAACTACCTTGCTCAAATGGATAATGAGCATCTAGCAACTATATTACTCGGTGGCTTGGCCTACTCTGAGCTTCCTATCAAGTCATCATCGATGCTGCCTAAAATGCATCGACCACTCGATTTCGTTATCGAGCCACTGCCTAACCACCTATTTACGCGAGATACTTCTTGCTGGGTTTACGGCGGTGTATCGCTTAACCCGATGATGAAACCTGCACGTCAACGTGAAACGAATCACCTACGTGCTATCTACCGCTGGCACCCAGTGTTCGCAGGCCAAGATTTCATTAAGTACTTTGGTGATGAAGACCTTCACTACGACAACGCTAACATTGAAGGCGGTGACGTACTGGTTATCGGTAAAGGTGCGGTACTGGTTGGTATTTCAGAGCGTACTAAACCACAAGGTGTCGAAAACCTAGCGGCTAGCCTATTTAGATCAGGCCAAGCGACCGAAGTGATTGCGATCGATCTACCAAAACACCGCTCTTGTATGCACCTTGATACGGTGATGACACACATGGATATCGACACGTTCTCTGTCTACCCAGAGATCGTGCGTAAAGACCTAGACACTTGGCGCTTAACGCCAAAAGAAAATGGCGAAATGCGTGTCGAGAAATCGGAAAACTACCTGTCAGCGATTGAAGGCGCACTAGGCCTTGATCAACTGAAGATCATCACTACCGGCGGTGATAACTACGAAGCTGAGCGTGAACAGTGGAATGACGCTAACAACGTACTGACAGTGAAACCAGGTACCGTGATTGGTTATGAGCGTAATGTTTACACCAATGAGAAATACGACAAAGCGGGTATCGAAGTTCTAACGATTCCTGGCAACGAGCTAGGCCGTGGTCGTGGCGGCGCGCGTTGTATGAGTTGCCCTATCGAAAGAGATGGTATCTAAGTCAAAGAGCTCAGTTAAACAGACTCAATAATCTTATCTAGGCCAGTATTCATTTACTGGCCTTTTTTATCAAATTAATAAAATAAATATTCACAAATATGGCATTTTTATGTTTAACTAAGTTCTTCATTGATTCTATATACGCAAGGAGCGAGAGATGGCCTTTAATCTTCGCAATCGTAACTTTCTAAAACTTCTCGACTTTACTCCTAAAGAGATTCAGTTTTTACTCGACCTGTCTACTGACCTAAAAAAAGCTAAGTATGCAGGCACTGAGCAGAAGAAACTCAACGGCAAAAACATTGCTTTGATCTTCGAGAAAGCATCAACTCGAACACGATGTGCGTTTGAAGTGGCCGCCTTTGATCAAGGTGCTCAAGTCTCTTACCTTGGCCCTTCTGGTTCTCAGATTGGTCAAAAAGAATCAATGAAAGATACGGCGCGTGTATTGGGGCGTATGTACGATGGCATCGAATATCGTGGCTTTGGCCAAAGTATCGTTGAAGACTTAGGCGCTTATGCGGGCGTGCCAGTTTGGAACGGCCTAACCGATGAATTCCATCCAACTCAGATCTTGGCTGACTTCCTTACAATGATCGAACATGGTCGCGGTAAACACCTACACCAGATCAGCTTTGCTTACCTAGGCGATGCACGTAACAACATGGGTAACTCACTGTTAGTCGGTGCTGCGAAAATGGGCATGGATATTCGCCTTGTCGCGCCAAAAGCCTTTTGGCCAGAAGAGCAGCTTGTTGAAAAGTGCCAAGCTATCGCGCAAAGCACAGGTGCCAAAATCACTCTAACGGAAGACGTTGCTGAAGGCGTGAAAGGTTGTGATTTCCTATACACCGATGTTTGGGTTTCAATGGGTGAAGCCCCTGAAGCTTGGGACGAACGTGTAGCGGTAATGAAACCATACCAAGTGAATATGGATGTCATTAAGCTCACTGGCAACCCTCAAGTGAAATTCATGCACTGCCTACCCGCTTTCCATAACAATGAAACCGTGATCGGCCAGCAAGTCGCAGATAAGTATGGAATGAACGGTTTAGAAGTTACTGATGAAGTCTTTGAATCGGATTACTCAATTGTGTTTGATGAAGCTGAGAATCGCATGCATACCATCAAAGCGGTAATGGTTGCGACACTGGGTCAATAGCGAATACTGAAAGTAAACAAAAGCTTGATGTAATCGCTTGCGCTCACAAATTGAAAGCGTATAATTCTCGGCAATTTGTCTGAGAGTAGTGAAAATGACGCCAACCAATATTGTGATAACACATAGTAATATTGTGAAAACACCAAATATTGCTCGTAAGCTAAGATGCTTACCAGGCCGTCTATTCTGCTTTTCAGCACTTTTTTAAAGCCTCCCATTATGGGGGGCTTTTTTATGGCCAATACATTATTGTGGGGAAGAAGATCATGGCGAATTCGCTCTATCAAAAGCACATCATCTCAATTCCAGAGCTTTCTCGTGAAGAGCTAGAATTAATTGTTCAAACGGCAGGTCAGCTAAAGGCTGAACCAAACCCAGAACTCATCAAGAACAAAGTTGTTGCCAGCTGCTTCTTCGAACCTTCTACGCGAACTCGTCTCTCTTTTGAAACTGCGATTCAACGCATCGGTGGTGATGTGATTGGTTTCGACAGTGGTGGTAACACTTCACTGGCGAAGAAAGGCGAAACGCTAGCGGACTCGGTACAGGTTATCTCTTCATACGTTGACGCTTACGTGATGCGTCACCCTCAAGAAGGCGCAGCACGTCTGGCTTCTGAGTTCTCAAACGGTGTACCTGTTATTAACGCAGGTGACGGCGCAAACCAACACCCGACACAAACGTTATTAGACCTATTCTCTATCGCTGAGACACAAGGCCGCCTAGACAACTTAAACGTTGCATTCGTTGGTGACCTTAAGTACGGCCGCACGGTTCACTCGTTGACTCAAGCACTAGCGAAGTTCGACAACATCTGTTTCTACTTCGTTGCTCCAGAAGCTCTAGCGATGCCAGACTACATTTGCGAAGAGCTTGATGAAGCGGGCATCAAGTACCAACTATTGACGGACATGGAAGATGTGATTCCTGAGCTAGATGTCTTGTACATGACTCGAGTTCAAAAAGAGCGCTTCGATGAGTCAGAATACGCGCACATAAAATCCGCATACATCCTGACCGCTTCGATGCTGGAAAATGCACGCGATAACCTGAAGGTTCTGCACCCTCTTCCTCGCGTTGATGAAATTACTGTCGATGTCGATAAAACACCTTACGCTTACTACTTCCAGCAAGCAGAGAATGGTGTTTACGCTCGTGAAGCATTGCTAGCCCTTGTTCTTAACGAAACGCTGTAGAGGAGAGATATCATGTCTAAAGAGACTCAATTAAAAGTTGAAGCAATCAGAAACGGTACTGTTATCGACCATATCCCAGCCAATATCGGGATCAAGGTGCTAAAACTGTTCGACATGCACAACTCTCATCAGCGCGTGACGATTGGCCTAAACCTGCCGTCTTCTGCACTAGGCGGAAAAGACCTGCTCAAGATTGAGAATGTGTTTATCACAGAAGAACAGGCGAGCAAACTGGCTCTTTACGCGCCTCACGCAACAGTGAACCAAATCGAAGATTACGAAGTAGTTAAGAAGCTACCGCTAGAACTTCCTGAGCAAATCAACGATGTGTTCGAGTGTCCAAACACCAACTGTATTACTCACAATGAACCGGTTGAAAGCAGCTTTAAGATCTTTGAAAAGAAAGAAGATATTCGATTGAAGTGTAAGTATTGCGAAAAAGTCTTCTCTCGCGAGATCGTGACAGAAAGATAACGTCATACGGCAAAGAAGACCGAATGTAAAAACTATCAAATACCTCGCCTGTGCGGGGTATTTTGCGCTTTACCTATCCAAAGTTTGAAGGCACACTGAAAATTGATTTTTATCTAATAACTGATGGAATAAACCAATGACTAAAGTACTTCACACAGAATCTGCTCCAGCTGCAATCGGCCCATACGTACAAGGCGTTGACCTTGGCAACATGGTACTGACTTCTGGTCAAATCCCAGTAAACCCAGCAACTGGTGAAGTATCTGCTGATATCGCAGAGCAAGCTCGCCAATCTCTAGACAACGTTCAAGCGGTTGTTGAAGCTTCAGGCCTGACTGTAAAAGACATCGTAAAACTAACGGTATTCGTTAAAGACCTAAACGACTTCGGCACAGTAAACGAAGTTTACGGTAAATTCTTCGATGAGCACGGCGTTGCAAACTACCCTGCACGTTCATGTGTTGAAGTAGCACGTCTGCCAAAAGATGTAGGTATCGAGATCGAAGCTATTGCGGTTCGCAAATAGGTTTTAATATCTAGATTAAACACCTTCTAATAAACGACTTAGCGTAATGCTGAGTGTTTATTAGATACAAAAAAAGGTTGCCCAGTTGGCAACCTTTTTTATTGTTCATCGTTTCGCTTAGATAATTACTTTTTATTAAGCTCAACCACTTCTTTGTCTAACTCTTCAAGCTTAGCAGCCATCTGCTCACGAGCTAGGTTAGCCAGTTCACGAACATTAGACTTGTCGTAGCCTTCGGTGCTGATTGGTGGCAGCATTTCAACAATCACGTGACCATTGTTCCAACGGTTTAGCTTCACGCCACCTGTTGAGCTACACACGATAGGGATGATAGGCAAGCCAGCACCAATCGCAGCATGGAATGCACCTGTTTTGAATGGCAGCAGACCACGGCCACGAGAACGAGTGCCCTCAGGGAACATCCAAACTGAAACATCGCTCTCTTTTAAACTCGTCACGACCTGATCAATCGTACCTACCGCTTTGCTGCGGTTAGCACGGTCAATTAGGATGTTACCCGTCAACCAGTAAAGCTGACCAAATAGAGGCATCCACACTAGGCTTTTCTTACCAACCGTCACCACTTTTGGCGTTACCGCAGATGAAATCGTGAATAGATCCCAGCTGTTTTGGTGGTTCGCTACATAAACATGTTGCCCGCGAGAGTAAGCATCTTCTGGGATGCGAAGCTCTAACTTCATGCCGAAGATCTTCGACATGCGACCGAAATAACGGCCAAAGGTAAATACGTGTTTTGGATTGCGTGGACTTAATAGGCAGTAACCACAACCAAATACAAACATAAGAATCGCAAATATCGCTACTGCGAAAATACGTAATATTGCTATCATTTTGTTCCTCACCGACCGCCAAGTTGATTCATCTATTCGCGCAAAAATGAGCAATAGATTTACTTGCGGTAAATACAACTATAAAAAAGCCGAAACCAAGGTTCCGACTTTTATGTTTTCATCTTACTGATTCATGAACCCACTAACCTAGGTTAGCTCGACTCACGAAATCGTGTAATGTTTGCGCCTAAGGCTGACAATTTATCTTCAATCTTATCGTAGCCACGATCGATGTGATAAATACGGTCAACGATGGTTTCGCCTTGAGCGATACAGCCAGCAATCACAAGGCTCGCAGATGCGCGAAGGTCCGTTGCCATTACTTGAGCGCCGCTCAGTTTTTCCGTTTCACCACAGATAGCCGTGTTGCCTTCGATTTCGGCTTTTGCACCCATTCGCTGTAACTCAGGAATGTGCATAAAGCGGTTTTCAAAGATAGTCTCAGTGATAACACCACTGCCCTTCGCCATCATGTTAAGCAGAGTAAACTGTGCTTGCATGTCGGTTGGGAAACCAGGGTGAGGTGCCGTTACGATTTTCACCGCTTTCAGTTCACGACCCGTCATATCAAGGCTGATCCAGTCTTCGCCCGTTTCAACCTTCGCACCCGCTTCTTCAAGCTTCGCTAAGGCAGCTTCAAGAAGATGAGCGTTGGTGTTGCGACAAACCACTTTACCGCCAGAAACAGCAGCAGCAACCAGGAAAGTACCTGTTTCAATACGGTCAGCAACCACAGAATGTTGGCCACCACCAAGACGTTCAACGCCTTCGATAGTAATCGTATCTGTACCTGCACCAGAAATTTTAGCACCCAGTTTGTTTAGGAAGTCAGCCGTATCAACAATCTCAGGCTCACGTGCTGAGTTATCAAGTACTGTAGTTCCTTCCGCTAGCGTTGCTGCACACATGATAGTAATGGTGGCACCCACACTTACTTTATCCATCACGATGTGCGCGCCTTTCAGACGGCCATCAACACTTGCTTTCACATAACCATCTTCCAACTTAATGGTCGCACCTAGTTGCTCTAGGCCGTGGATATGCAGATCAACAGGTCGAGCACCAATTGCACAACCGCCTGGAAGTGAAACTTGACCTTCACCAAAACGAGCGACTAGAGGACCTAAAGCCCAAATAGAAGCACGCATTGTTTTCACTAAATCGTAAGGCGCACAAAATTCATTAATTTCGCTGCCATCAACATGAACACTACCATTGCGTGATACTTTTGCGCCTAAACGCTTAAGCAGTTCCATCGTAGTATCGATGTCACGTAGGTGAGGAACGTTACTTACTTCTACTGGCTCTTCAGCAAGAATTGAAGCAAATAAGATAGGTAGCGCTGCATTTTTTGCGCCTGAGATCGTCACTTCACCGCTTAGCGGCTTATCCGATCCAATAACTCGAAACTTTTCCATCATAAACCTTAAAGTGACATCAGTTTCTTATCACGTTCCCACTCTTCCGGCGTGAAAGCCTTAATAGAAAGAGCATGGATGTCATTGCGTTGAATGTATTCCATTAGTGGGCCGTAGATTAGTTGCTGCTTCTTAACTCGATTCATGCCGTCAAAACATGGATCAACCGCAACAACTTCGTAATGACTGCCTTCCCCTTTCACGAAAATTTCCTGAAGGTTCAGTGCTTCTGCTAATAATTCTTGTACTTTTGTGCTGTCCACAAATAGCTCCTGCCTAATTTTTTATGTGTTCTGCCATCATTGGCTGGATATTGCTCAATTGGAACAACGTTCGTAATTGTTCTGGCACGAAACTGAGCATTATATGACAGTTTTGATTTTTTGCATGCTCTAATAAGTGAATTAGCATCACCATTCCTGCTGAATCGACGCGATTTATATGGCTAAGGTCAATTTCAACGCTCGATTCCGTCATTTGCCACTTTTCCAATATACGCCAGATTGCAGGGACACTGTCTCGGTCTAGATCACCGAACAGTTGATACTCTTTAGAGCTTAGTGCTTGCCATTGAGAATGGCTCATTATTTGTTACTCTCAAAACGAATCGGTTGTGCGGCTAATTTCTCTAGTTCGTCAGCAACTTGTAAGATGCCTTCTTGACGAATCTTAGTATTCCACTCCGATTGTTTGCTCGACAACAGGCTAATACCTTCGGCAACCATATCAAATGCTTTCCACTCGCCTGACTTCTTGTCTTTGCGAAGCTTAAATTCAAGCTTGATGTTTGGTCGCGGCGTATCGATGATATCAACCTTGATGCTCGTAATACGGCTATCCGCTTTGATTTTTGGTTCTGGACCAAATTCAATCGTCTGATCCGTGTATTGAGTCAGCACTTGGGCATAAGAAGAAACCAGGTATTTACGGAATGAATCGATAAACACGCCGACGTCTTTTCTATCTGCGCCTTTCAAGTTTGGTCCAAGTAACTTAAGAGCTGCATATTGTGCATTCACATAAGGCATCAACTCTTCTTCCACGATGACCTTCAATAACTCTGGATCTTGGTGGATGTTGTCTTGTTCACTCTTCAAACGCTCAAATGCCACTTCGGCAACTTGAGTCATCATCTGGTAAGGCTGAGTACGGTCAATCGATTCTGCAGCAAATGCTTGGGTAGAAATAAGCAACGCCATTGCCGCCATAAACATTGATTTCAAGTAACCAATAGTTTTTAAATGACTAATAGTTTTCAACATCATCTTATTCCTTAGCTTCGCTGTCATTAGAACCACCAACGCTATACAGCACTTGGCCAATCAAATCTTCTAGTACTAATGCTGGCTTAGTGTCTTCAATTGCATCACCATCGACCAGCATCTCTTCATCATCAAAAATGAAGCCTGGAACCAGACTAATGTACTGCTCACCAATTAAGCCAGATGTTAAAATTTGAGCGCTAGAGGTATCTGGAAATTGTGAGTACTTCCCGTCAATAGACAGTTCAACGACAGGAAGGTAGCTCTCGGTATCAAGCTCAATACTTTTAACTCGACCAACAACGACGCCACCCACTTTCACTGGAGAACGAACTTTTAGGCTGCCAATGTTGTCAAAGGTCGCTTTTAGATTGTAAGTATGGTTCGAACCTATGCCTTTTACGTCAGCGACTTGAAAGATCATGATTAAGATTGCGCAAATTCCGGCAATAACAAAGGTGCCGACCCATAATTCTAATTTTCGAGTTTGTTGCATGATTAATTCCCAAACATCAATGCGGTAAGAACAAAATCTAGCCCTAGTACCGCTAGAGAAGAGTGCACTACAGTGCGTGTGGTTGCCTGACTGATACCTTCAGAAGTCGGTACCGCGTCATAACCATTGAAAAGTGCGATCCAAGTTACGGTGATAGCGAAGACCATACATTTGATCATGCTGTTACCAATATCTCGGCCAAGCTCAACTGAAGACTGCATCGCAGACCAGAAACTGCCGTGATCAATACCTTTCCAATCAACACCAACCAGTTGGCCGCCCCAAATACCTACCGCCATAAAGATCATAGCAAGCAATGGCATTGAGATAAGCCCGGCCCAAAGACGTGGTGCAATAATGCGTTTAAGAGGGTCAACGGCCATCATCTCAAGGCTTGAGATCTGCTCTGTTGCCTTCATTAAACCAATCTCTGCCGTAAGTGCTGAACCGGCTCGACCTGCAAATAATAACGCAGTCACCACAGGCCCCAACTCACGCAACAGTGAAAGCGCGACCATTTGGCCAAGGTTTCCCTCAGCGCCGTAGTCTATTAACACGACATAGCCCTGCAGGCTGAGCACCATGCCAATGAACAGACCCGAAACTAAAATAATAGCCAATGACTGAACGCCAACGCTATAAAGTTGTTTTACTAATAAAGGGAAGTTTTTTAGTCGCGGGATGCCAAACAAAGCCCCAAATAACATCAGGCTTGCTCGACCAAATGACTCACAGATCGCAAGTGTGCGCTTACCGACACCCGCAATAGTTTTAGCAATCATATTAAAACAAATCCTTTTCTAAGCTCTTCGCAGGGAATCTAAATGGTACTGGGCCATCGGCTTCGCCTTGCAAAAATTGCTGCACTCTCGGATCGCTATTGTTGTACAACTCATCAGGAGTTCCAGCTGCAATGATCTTGCTATCCGCCATGAGGTAAACCCAATCAGCAATACTCATCACCTCTGGCACATCGTGAGAAACAACAATCGAGGTTAAGCCCAAGGCTTGATTGAGATTTCGTATCAATTCAACCAATACGCCCATAGTGATTGGGTCTTGGCCAACAAACGGCTCATCGTACATGATAAGTTCTGGATCCAGCGCGATCGCACGAGCCAACGCTGCTCGTCTCGCCATACCGCCAGACAACTCACTCGGCATTAATTGCGCTGCCCCTCGTAATCCTACCGCTTCAAGCTTAAGTAATACGATGGTACGAATGAATTTTTCATTAAGTTCCGTGTGCTCTCGCAGCGGAAACGCCACATTATCAAAGACATTGAGATCCGTAAAAAGCGCACCCGATTGGAATAGCATGCTCATTTTCTTGCGTGCTTGATACAGCTTTCGACGTGATAATGCTGGGATATTGTCGCCATCAAACCAAACTTCACCTTCATCTGGCGGCAATTGCCCACCAATCAAACGCAGTAAAGTCGTTTTGCCAATCCCAGACGGCCCCATGATTGCGGTTATCTTGCCTTGAGGCACCTCTAAACTGATGTCATCAAAGATAACGCGCTCACCGCGTGAGAAGCTGAGGTTCTTAACTTTCACAAGCTCAGTGTTCAACATATTTTTGTTGTTTCCTTGCTTTAAAAAACGCCAATTATGGCTGCAATAATAATGAGTCTACTTTAGAATTAAAAGCACTGTTCAATTAATTCATATTAAACAGGAATCTATGCAGGGATTTGAAAGCATTAGAAAATTATCTATTGAGCTCTCTTTCTTGCCTGCTAACTGGTAATTAATTTGCCGAGTGACTTCCCTTTTATCTAGCAACAGGTCAAAATTAGCGGTTAATTCTCCGTTTTTTATTAATTTTTTAGGAATCATCATGCTTGAAGCGATTGCGTTTCTTATTATCGGTCTAGGTTTTTTGGTGTGGAGTGCAGATAAGCTGGTTTACGGCGCCGCTGCTCTTGCTCGAAACTTCGGTATCTCACCACTAGTTATCGGTATGACGATCTTAGCAATGGGGTCTTCGGCTCCTGAAATGATGGTTTCAGCTACAGCAGCCCTTGATGGCAAAACAGATACCGCTGTAGGCAACGTATTAGGCTCAAACATCGCTAACATTGCGTTGATTTTAGGTATTACCGCCCTAATCAAGCCGCTATCGATTAGCTCTGGTGTGATTCGCCGTGAACTACCATTAATGATTGGTGTCACTTTATTAGCTGGCGCACTGCTTTGGGATAACCATTTAGGTTTTTATGAAGGCGTGTTGTTGTTTGTTCTTTTCGCCGCTTTCTTATTTGCCATGCTGCAAATCAGCCGCAGTGAGAAGAAGAACGGTGATGCCTTCCTTGACGAACAAGAGTCAGAAATCCCAGAGGGTGTTAGCAACCCTAAAGCCGCAATGTGGGTCGTGATTGGTCTGATCATCCTGCCTTTGGCTGCTGATATGTTGGTTGATAATGCCGTAATCATCGCGAAATACTTCGGCATGAGCGACCTTGTCATTGGTCTAACTATCATAGCTGTAGGCACTAGCTTGCCTGAGCTTGCAGCATCACTAGCCGGCGTTATGAAGGGTGAAGATGATATGGCTGTAGGTAATATCATTGGTTCAAACGTATTCAACATCCTTGCTGTTATGGGTATCCCGGGCATTCTCAACCCTTCTATCTTGAGCGAATTCGCTATGGGTCGTGACTTCTGGGTAATGCTAGGCGTATCGCTACTGCTTGTTGTGATGGCACTAGGAAAATCTCGTAGTGTGAATCGCATTGAAGGCGGCGTGTTAATTGTGACGTTCGTGGCCTACCAAGCTTACCTACTAATGAACATGTCGGCTTAATTGTTGATTTAACTTCCCGTACTTGGAGTATTTGATGTCTCAGCCATTTGATTACCGCAGCGTTGCAAAACAAGTTTTGGAAACCGAAGTTGCAGGTCTCACTCAATTAGACCAATATTTTAATGATGATTTTTGTAAAGCTTGCGACCTTATCCTGAACAACAAAGGCAAAGTCGTTGTGATGGGCATGGGTAAATCAGGCCACATTGGCAACAAAATCGCAGCCACATTGGCAAGTACCGGCACATCGGCTTTCTTTGTACACCCAGGTGAAGCAGCGCATGGCGATCTAGGCATGATCGAACCTGGCGATATTGTGATTGCAATATCCAACTCAGGCGAATCTGGAGAAATCCTCAGCCTATTCCCAGTATTAAAGCGTCTGAACATCAAGATCATCAGCATGACAGGCAAGCCAGCATCAAACATGGCTACCTTGTCTGATATCCATTTACAAATTTCAGTACCAGAAGAAGCTTGTCCACTGGGCTTAGCACCAACAACCAGCACCACGGCAACTTTGGTCATGGGTGATGCATTAGCCGTTGCACTTTTGCAGGCTCGAGGCTTTACCGCTCAAGACTTTGCACTGTCTCATCCAGGTGGCGCTTTAGGTCGCCAACTGCTGTTAAAACTGGACGACATCATGCACACAGGTGACGCACTGCCTGTTGTGGCACCGGATGCGCTCGTTCGAGATGCTCTGTTAGAGATCTCTCAGAAAGGCTTAGGCATGACAGCAATCGTTGGTGAAGATGGCCAAATGGCCGGTATTTTTACCGATGGTGATTTACGCCGTATCTTAGACAAACGCGTTGATATCCATAACACGCAGATCGGTGATGTGATGACGCTAAACCCGACGGTAGCCGAGCCAAACATGCTCGCGGTTGAGGGCTTAAACTTGATGCAAGCGAAGAGCATCAATGGCCTGATGTTATGCCAAGAAGGTAAATTAGTCGGAGCGTTAAACATGCATGACTTACTGAAAGCAGGAGTAATGTAATGACACAGACAGTCGAAACTCTATACGGCACTGTTAACTCAGATGTATTTGCCATCGCAAAAGAGATCAAACTGCTAATTTGCGATGTCGATGGTGTCTTCTCTGATGGTCGCATCTACATGGGCAACAACGGTGAAGAGCTGAAAACCTTCCACACTCGTGACGGTTACGGCATAAAGTCACTGATGAACGCTGGTATTGAAATCGCGATCATCACGGGTCGCAAATCTCAAATTGTTGAGAATCGTATGACCGCTCTAGGCATTAAGCTGATTTATCAAGGTCAAGACGATAAAGTTAAGGCATACCAAGATATTTGCGATAAGCTTTCTGTAAACCCTGAAAATACAGGTTACATCGGAGACGATCTGATTGACTGGCCTGTAATGGAAAAAGTTGGCTTGAAGGTCTGTGTGGCAGATGGTCACCCGCTACTTGCGAAGCGTGCAAACTACGTGACAACCATTAACGGTGGTCATGGCGCAGTACGCGAAGTCTGCGACCTGATTTTACAAGCAAGAAATGAACTCGACGTGCATAAAGGTTTAAGCATATGAGTTTTACTCGTATTATCTATTTAATACTCATATTTATTGCCTCTTGGTCGACCTATTACTTGTACGACAAAGAGCAAACATCAACGATACAAGTGGCTCCAAATTTGGAGCTGCCCGCGTTTAGTGGCAAAAGTCTAAGCAACATTAGTTATGACCAAACTGGTATTCGTAGCTACCAGGTTGAATCAACATATTTAGAGTACTACTCAGTAGGTGGTGATACACACTTTCAAAACCCAATTCTTTCGGTATTTCGAGAAGGGCATACGATTGAATGGCAAGTCATTGCTGATCGCGCGGTTATAAATGAGAATCAAATTATCACTTTTTATGGCAATGTTGTGGCAAAGAACCTTTTGCCAGAAGCCAGTTTCGATACAATGACCACAGATAAAATGGTTGTTGAATTGACTAGTCGAGATTTTCATTCCGAGACTTCGGTCCATATGATCGGTACATTTTTTGAAACTGAGGGACAAGCAATGAAAGGTAACTTCGGTACCAACAATGCAACCCTCTTTAATTCTGTTCAAGGTAGATATGAAACTTTTACACCTTAGTTTACTTGCTTTGACCCTTGCGGCACCTAATGTCTACGCTCTGTCTTCAGATAGCGAGCAGCCAGTCTACATTGACTCAGACAGCCAGCAATTGGATATGAAAAGTAACCAAGTGACTTTCCTTGGTGATGTGAACCTTAAACAAGGCAGCATCAACATTAATTCTGACAAGGTTATTGTTACCCGCAATGCCACCAGTGGCGAGATTGAAGAGGTTCAAGGTTTCGGTAAGCCAGCAACCTTCTCTCAACTTACTGACGACGGCAAGACACTCTACGGTGAAGCTGACGACCTACATTACCAGCTTGTTGCCGACAGGCTGATCATGACCAAAAATGCGATGCTATCTCAAGATGGCAGTATCATTCGTGGTTCTAAGATTACTTACCAGATCGGGTCTCAGAAATTAGTCGCTGACAGTGGTGAGAACGAACGGGTGTCAACGGTTTTACAACCAACGGAAGTGAATAAGTAACGATGGCTGTTCTTAAAGCAAAAAATCTAGCGAAAACTTACAGTAAGCGTAAGGTTGTTACCGATGTAAGCTTACAGGTAGAGTCAGGTCAAATCGTTGGTCTGCTTGGACCTAACGGTGCGGGTAAAACCACTTCTTTCTATATGATTGTTGGTCTGGTTGCGCGTGATGAAGGTACCATCAGCATTGATGACCGAGACATCAGTATCTTGCCAATGCACAGCCGTTCTCGTCTTGGTATCGGTTACCTGCCTCAAGAAGCATCGATTTTCCGTAAGTTGTCTGTAGAGAACAACATCATGGCGGTTTTACAAACCCGTGATGAGATGACCAACGAACAACGCCAAGATAAGCTGGAAGACCTACTAGAGGAGTTCCACATCCAACATATCCGCACCAGCAATGGTATGGCTCTGTCGGGTGGTGAGCGTCGTCGTGTAGAGATTGCTCGAGCACTAGCAGCAAACCCGCAGTTCATTTTATTGGATGAACCATTCGCCGGTGTTGACCCGATCTCAGTAATCGATATCAAAAAAATCATTGTTCACCTTCGCGATCGCGGCTTGGGCGTTTTGATTACCGACCACAACGTTCGTGAAACATTAGACGTGTGTGAAAAAGCCTACATCGTAAGCCAAGGACACCTGATCGCTGAGGGAACTCCTGAAGATGTTCTCAATAACGAACAAGTTAAACAAGTTTATCTAGGCGAACAATTCCGTCTATGATTATATAGAGTATCGAGAGTTCTAAGAATAATAACTAGGTAAGTCACACTGAATGAAACCCTCATTACAACTTAAGCTAGGCCAACAGTTAGCAATGACTCCTCAATTGCAGCAAGCGATTCGTTTGTTGCAATTGTCTACTTTAGATTTGCAGCAAGAGATTCAAGAAGCACTTGAATCTAACCCACTACTCGATGTCGAAGAAGGCAATGAAGATACGCCAACATCGGAAGAAAAACCTAGCAGTGACGAAAAAGAAACAGTTGAAGCCACAGAGCAAGACTTACCTGATAGCTCAGACTTAATCGAAAAATCAGAGATTGGCAACGAACTAGAAATCGACACAACGTGGGAAGATGTCTACAGCGCAAACACCGGTAATACGGGTATTGCGATTGATGACGACATGCCTGTTTATCAAGGCGAAACCACTCAAAGCCTGCACGATTACCTACTTTGGCAACTCGACTTAACACCATTCACTGACACCGACCGAAGCATCGCTTTTGCACTAATAGATGCCATCGATGACTATGGCTACCTCACTGTAACTTGTGAAGACATCCTTGAAAACTTCGACAATGAAGAGATCGAGCTTGATGAAATTGAAGCCGTACGTAAACGAATTCAGCAGTTTGATCCGCTAGGTGTCGGCTCAGTCAACCTGCAAGATTGCTTGTTACTGCAACTGGCAACCTTTCCCCAAGATACGCCTTGGCTTAACGAAGCTAAGTTAGTACTTACTAGCCATATCGACCAACTCGGCAACCGCGATTACAAACTGGTTATCAAAGAAACCAAGTTGAAAGAGGCAGAACTACGTGAAGTTTTGCAGCTTATTCAACAACTGGATCCTCGCCCTGGCAGTAAGATTACCCCGGATGAAACTGAGTATGTGGTTCCGGATGTATCTGTCTTCAAAGACCTTGGCAAATGGTTAGTGACCATTAACCCTGATAGCGTGCCCAAGCTGAAAGTGAATCAGCAGTACGCTGATCTAGGTAGTAAAGGCAACAGCGCCGACAATCAATACATCCGCTCAAATTTGCAAGAAGCAAAGTGGTTAATTAAAAGCCTAGAGAGCCGAAATGAGACGCTACTCAAAGTTGCGCGATGCATTGTTGAACATCAGCGTGATTTCTTCGAACATGGCGAAGAAGCGATGAAGCCAATGGTTCTTAATGATGTTGCGTTAGCTGTTGATATGCACGAATCCACGATCTCTCGTGTGACGACTCAAAAATTCATGCATACGCCACGTGGCATCTTCGAACTCAAATACTTTTTCTCAAGCCATGTCAGCACTGACAATGGCGGTGAATGTTCATCTACAGCAATTCGCGCACTCATTAAGAAGCTTGTCGCAGCGGAAAATACCGCGAAGCCTCTAAGTGATAGTAAGATTGCTGCTTTACTGGCTGACCAAGGAATTCAGGTAGCTAGACGTACCATAGCGAAATACCGTGAGTCTCTGGGCATTGCCCCATCGAGTCAGCGTAAACGCCTGCTATAAGCTCATTTAGTCGCTAGTTACTTAGCAACTATAATCAGGCAACCAACTGAAAAGGAAAGTCTATGCAAATCAATATTCAAGGCCATCACGTTGATCTTACCGATTCAATGCAAGACTATGTTCACACCAAATTCGACAAACTTGAGCGCTTCTTTGATCATATCAATAGCGTTCAGGTTGTTTTAAAAGTTGAGAAAATCAATCAAATCGCAGAAGCTACCCTGCATATAAATCAGGGGGAAATCCATGCGACAGCAACAGATGAAAGCATGTATGCCGCGATTGATTCATTGGTTGATAAACTCGTCCGCCAACTCAACAAGCACAAAGAAAAGCTAAGTAGTCACTAACATGCAATTAAGCGAAGTACTTTCATTGGACTGCACCAAAAGTGCCGTCCAATGCACAAGCAAAAAAAGAGCCCTTGAGCTCATCAGTCAGATCGCAGCAGAAAGCTGTGGTCAAGATTCAACAGAACTGTTTGAGTGCATGTTGAGCCGTGAAAAAATGGGCAGTACAGGTATTGGTAATGGCATTGCTATTCCTCACGCTCGTATGAATGTCAGTGATAAAGCGATTGCTGTATTACTGCAATGCCAAGATCCCATCGAATTTGATGCGATTGATAATCGTCCTGTCGACCTACTATTTGCGCTGCTTGTTCCTAGTGAACAGTGCAAAGAGCATCTAAAAACCCTTTCTTGTATGGCAGAGCGACTCAACGACAAGCAGACTCTTAAACAGTTGCGTAATGCTCAAAGCGATCAAGAGCTTTACGACATCATGATTCAAGTGCCAACTTGCGAGTAATAACATGCGATTAATCGTTGTTAGTGGCCAATCGGGGGCCGGTAAAAGTGTTGCGCTGCGAGTCCTTGAAGACTTGGGGTATTACTGTGTCGATAATCTTCCAGTAAACCTGCTCAACGACTTCGTCGAATCGGTACGCGAAATCAATCAGAACGTCGCCGTTAGCATTGATATTCGTAACCTACCGAAAGAGCCTCAGTTAGTCACAGAGATGCTAGAACAGCTAGACTCTGCCACCAATATCGATGTAAACGTCTTGTTCCTAGATGCGAGCAAGCAGACGTTACTCAAGCGCTACAGCGAAACACGCAGAATTCACCCTTTATCGATCGGCCAAGAAAAGCTCTCTCTTGAGCAAGCGATTGATTTAGAGAAGACACTCCTGACACCTCTCGCTGAGCACGCCAGCATTGTGATTGACAGTAGTGACTGCAACCTCTACGAATTGAGTGAAAAGGTTCGTTTTAAAGTTGAAGGCAAAGAGAAGCAAGAGCTGATCATCGTCTTTCAATCTTTCGGTTTTAAGTATGGCTTACCAAGTGATGCCGACTACGTGTTTGATGTTCGCTTTTTGCCGAACCCTCACTGGGAACCCGCACTACGACCACTAACCGGTCTAGATGCTCCAATTCACTCTTTTCTTGAAGAACACTCAGAAGTTCTGGAACTCAAGCAACAGATCCAAGGCTTTGTTGAACAGTGGTTACCAATGTTAGAGAAGAACAATCGCAGTTACCTAACGGTCGCGATTGGCTGTACTGGCGGCAAACACCGCTCGGTTTATCTAACTCAGAAAATTGGTGAGTACTTCGAGCAACTTGGCCATCAAGTTCAAATCAGACACGCCTCCCTAGAGAAGCACCAACAAGGCTAACCATGGAATTAACTCGAACTGTACTGATCCAAAACCGCTTGGGTCTTCACGCTAGAGCAGCCGTAAAGTTGGTTGAGCTTGCACAAAGCTTTGATGCAACCATCACGATCCATAGCGAAGAAGATAAAACAGCGACAGCAGACAGCGTAATGGGGTTACTTATGCTGGAATCAGCGCAAGGGCAACATATTACTATTCAAGCAGCAGGCACCGATTCACAGCAAGCACTGGATGCCGTCTGTCATCTCATTGAAGACAAATTTGATGAGGGTGAGTAGCGAAAACGCTTCACTCGCAACGCCTAAGACTCAAACAACGAACCAACCAATATTAAATCTTAGTTCTATCTAAGTTTATGATTTAAATAAGCCCCAGAATTAAGTTACTATTCCAACCATTGTTAGAATAATGAGATAGGAGGAAAATATGGCAGAGCAATTAGAATTCGACCAAGCTCACCAAACCCTCCAAGAAGTCAGCGAAGCCCTAGAAAACGGCCGATTTGTTCACGTACGCCGACAACTTCAGGACATGGAGCCTGAAGATATTGCACACCTTTTAGAAGCCTCCCCTCGCAAAAGTCGTGACGTACTCTGGCAACTCACCGATCCTGAAGACTACGGTGAAATTCTTGATGAACTAAACGAAGACGTCAAAGATGCTCTTGTGTCGAAAATGGCACCAGAGACCTTAGCAGAAGCAACCGAAGGTATGGAAACCGATGACGTCGCGTACGTACTTCGAAGCCTACCCGACGATGTTTCTCGCGAAGTCCTTTCTCAAATGGACTCCGTCGATCGTGCTCTAGTTGAAACCGCACTTTCGTACCCTGAAGATTCAGCGGGTGCGATCATGAATACCGACGTAATCACGATTCGTGGTGATGTCGATGTCGACGTTGTATTACGCTACATGCGAATGCGTGGCGAACTGCCCGATGCAACCGATGCGCTGTATGTTATCGATGAAGAAGAGCGTCTTATCGGTAACCTATCGCTTACCACGCTAGTTACAACTCAGCCTGATGTTCCGGTTTCAGAAGTAATGGATGATGCCGACGAAGCAATCGCGGTTGAAACCAGCGCTTCCGATATTGCGAGCCTGTTCGAACGTCGTAATTGGGTTTCAGCACCTGTCGTCGATAGTAACCAGCACCTTGTGGGTCGTATCACCATCGATGACGTGGTTGATGTTATCCGTGAAGATGCCGAACACTCAATGATGAGTATGGCGGGTATGGACGATGACGAAGATACCTTCGCACCGGTCGTAAAATCCGCTCGTCGTCGTAGTGTCTGGCTTGGTGCTAACGTACTCGCGGCACTGGCGGCAGCATCTGTATCGAATATGTTTGAAGCAACGCTCGACCAAATGGCAGCGATTGCGGTTCTGATGACTATCGTGCCTTCTATGGGTGGTGTTGCGGGTAACCAAACCGTTGCACTTGTGATTCGTGGTTTAGCTCTCGGTCATATCGGTGACAGTAACAAACGCGAACTACTACTCAAAGAAGCAGCGATCGGCTTCCTCAACGGCGTTCTATGGGCCGTTATCATTGGTGGTATCGTTGTAGCTTGGAAAGGTAACTGGATACTGGGAGGCATCATCTCAGCAGCGATGATGACCAACTTGATTGTCGCTGGTATCGCTGGTGTAACCATCCCTGTGATGCTGAAAAAGATGAATATCGACCCGGCATTGGCAGGTGGTATGGCACTCACAACAGTTACTGATGTTATTGGCCTATCGGTGTTCTTAGGCTTAGCGACCATACTGATCTAGTTAGCAGAAGCAGCTAGCCAATTTTAGGCTAAATACAGAAAACAAAAAGGGAGCCATCGGCTCCCTTTTTTAATTCATCAGATTAGCTTTAATTGAATTACTCGCCCGCGACTTTCATCGACTCAAGCAAGATAGAACCCGTTTGAATCTGTGAACGCGTTTCAACATCGTTACCGACTGCAACGATCTGATTAAACATATCTTTTAGGTTACCCGCAATCGTCACTTCCGATACTGGGTATTGGATCTCTCCGCTCTCAACCCAGAAACCTGCAGCGCCACGAGAGTAATCGCCTGTTACTGTGTTTACGCCTTGCCCCATCACTTCAGTCACTAGGAAACCCGTACCCAACTCTTTTAACATCTGCTCAAAGTTTTGGCCGGTCGATTTAACGAACCAGTTATGAATACCACCCGCATGGCCTGTTGGTGTCATGTCCATTTTACGTGCTGCGTAACTCGTCAGTAGATAAGTTGCCAGAACACCATCAGTGATGATTTCACGATCTTGAGTGAACACACCTTCGCTATCAAATGGGCTTGAAGCCAAACCACGCAAGATATGTGGTCGCTCAGAAATGTTAAACCAGTCAGGTAGGATTTTCTGACCTAAATGATCCAATAGGAACGATGATTTACGGTAAAGATTACCGCCACTGATTGCCATCACAAGGTGACCAATCAAGCCAGTAGCAACATCGTTAGCGAACATAATTGGGTATTGACCTGTTGGTAGCTTTTTCGCATCCAAACGGCTAATGGTCTTTTCTGCTGCTTCTTGACCTACGCGCTCAGGCGTCCATAGCTCATCACGGTGACGTGCAACGGTGTAGCTGTAGTCACGCTCCATCTCACCGTTAGCGCCTTGTCCAATCACACAGCAGCTCGTGCTATGGCGGCTTGAAGCGTAGCTTGCTAGTAGGCCATGGCTATTACCATAAACCTTAACGCCATAGTGGCTGTCGTAGCTTGCGCCATCACTCTGTTTGATCTTGTCGCTATAAGCTAACGCCTGCTTCTCAGCAGCAATCGCAATCTCAGCGGCATAGTCAGGGTTTGGTTCATCAGGGTGGAAAAGATCCAAGTCTGGAATTTCTTTTACCATGTATTCTTTTGCTGCCGGACCTGCAAATGGGTCTTCAGACGTGTACTGAGCGATATCAAGCGCAGCCGCGACTGTTTGAGCAATAGCCTTTTCACTCAGATCAGATGTAGATGCGCTGCCTTTTTTCTGGCCGCGATAAACAGTAATACCTAGCGCACCATCACTATTAAATTCAACGTTTTCCACTTCACACATACGTGTTGAAACACTTAAACCCGTTGACTTAGTAATAGCGACCTCAGCTGCGTCTGCACTCACTGATGCCATATCCAACGCTTTAGCTACTGCGGCTTCTAGCTCAACTCTTTGCTGGGCGACTTGCTGTTTTACATCCATATCTATTCTAATTTTTTAGGTCAATATTACGTAGGATAACAAGAATTTCGCTTTCTCCCCAAGATTCTTGCTAAAATAGGCAATATATTCGTTTGAGATAGTGACATAGGCAGAAAAGATGGCTCGCAAAAACCAAAAAGCCCCATGGGAACCAGAAGAAGAAATCATCTGGGTAAGTAAGACAGAAATGAAAACGGACATGGATGCCCTGCAAAAGCTGGGAGAAGAGCTTGTTGGTCTAAAGCCTTCTGTATTAGACAAATTTCCGCTGTCTGAAGATTTGGCACAAGCGATTAAAGATGCACAACGCTTTAAAAATGAAGCGAAGCGTCGTCAACTTCAATACATTGGTAAAGTAATGCGTAATGTCGATCCTGAGCCAATTCAAGCGGCTTTGGATAAAGTACGTAACAAACACTCACAAGCAACAGCTGAGCTACATAAGCTTGAGCAACTGCGTGATCGTGTTGTTGCTGAAGGTGATGCGGCTATTTCAGAAGTAATGGAAATGTACCCTGAAGCAGACCGTCAGCGTCTTCGTCAGCTAGCTCGCCAAGCTAACAAAGAGAAATCAGCGAACAAGCCTGCAAAGTCTTCTCGTGAGATCTTCCAAATCTTAAAAGAGCTAAAGCTAGAAGACTAATCGTTATCTCGCTTTACTCATAGAGTGAATAAAAGACCTAGCACATGCTAGGTCTTTTTGTTTTTGACGTACTCGATATCAATAAGTACTCACAGGAGTGATGATTCGTCATTCACCCGCTTTAACAAATGAGCTTAATTCTGCCTGTGGATGATCCGCCGTCAGTGCCTCTATCGAGTCTTCAACCAACACCTTGCCTAGCGCCACAAACACAAACCTATTCGCGATACTGCGTGCGTCACCTAAATGGTGAGTCACCATCAAGACCGTAATATTTCGCTCTGCCGCTAATCGCTTCACTAAGCTAAGCATCTCTTCGCGAAGCAAAGGGTCAAGCGCAGAGAAAGGTTCATCAAGTAGCCAAATGTCATGTGGCTGAACAAAACAACGCGCTAGTGCGACACGCTGGCGTTGGCCACCGGATAAGTGCTCAGGCAATCTATCCAAATACTCAGCAACACCAACTTGTGCTGCGGCTTGCTCCACAGCTTGCTTTTGGGTTGCGGTAAGCTTTAAACCCGGGTGCAGACCTAAGCCAATATTCTCTCGCACCGTAAGGTGAGCAAACAGGTTGTGCTCTTGAAACAACATCGCCAACGGGCGTTGGTGTGCCTCTTTACCAATAAGCGATTGCCCAGCCACTGAGATCTCACCCGATGTAGGCTCGATGAAACCAGCAACTAGCGCCAACAGTGTAGATTTACCCGCACCACTCGGCCCCATAAGCGCAACAATATCGCCCTGCTCAGCTTGAAAATCAAAGCTAAACAACTCTCTGTGATAGTGGTAGTCCACATCTTTCATCACTAACATCATCGGTTCCTCAACTCTTTAGCATCGAGCTTAGATCTTCGAGTAAATAAAAATTCTATTAAGCTAAAACTGCCGACACTCAGTAACAGTAAGCTCACAGAAACTACCGCCGCCGCTTCCATTTGATAGCTGCCTAACAATTGGAATAGGTACAAAGGCAGAGTTCTAAAGTCTTGGCTACCAAACAAGGCAATCGCACTTAAGTCGCCCATCGCCAGCATAAAGCTGATTGAGAAGGCTTGCGCCATTGGTTTACGTAGTGCGCGCCACTCCACCAACCTAAAGCGAGTGAACCCTGTCATTCCTAAGCTTGCACACACATACTGATACTGCTGAGACAAATGCAGCATAGGTTGAGCCAAGGTTTTAATTACGTAAGGCAGCGCCATTAAGCTGTTGACGGCAATCACGATAAAGAAAGCTAAACTAAAGACATCGGTGAATGAACGCAGTAATAAGAAGATCCCCGTGCTGATCACAAGCCCCGGAGTCACTAAGATAATAGTGCCAATCAGCTCGATTTTATCGGCTCGAAAATTCTTGTTCTGTAAACGCCATGCTCGGCTAGTCAGCAGTATGGCGATACCAATACCAACAGCGATAACACTTGCTAATGACGCGACTTTAACCGAGGTCATTAACGCCGCCCAAAACGGTTCGTTGCTGAGTACGGTTAATGCCTGCGAGTTAATTCCACTGACGATAACCAAAGCTAATGGCGGCAATACCAGCATTGATACTATGATGATCCAAAAGCTATCCCAAGCTTTTGACCACCAGCTGTCCTTAACCAAATATTTCTCTTCCGACAGCTGACTGGCCGTCACTGAAATAGGTTTCGATAGCCGTTGAATGCTCACCGCTAGCACACCACACAGCAGCATTTGCCATATCGCGAGCAAGGCACCAGCTTGAAGGTCAAAGTCGAATTTAATCGCCTGATAAATAGCGAGCTCGATAGTGGTTGATTTAGGTCCACCGCCTAGCGCCATCACGGTAGCAAAGCTGGTAAAACACAACATGAAGACTAAGCCACACACATGTGGTAATTGCTGTCTTAAGCGAGGCCATTCAACCCATCTGAATTTGTTCCAATGACTCATACCCAAGTGAGCACAAAGCTTGTGTTGCTCGGCAGGCACGGTATCTAAGGCTTGTAAAAGTAAGCGACTGGCATAAGGCAAGTTAAAGAAAACGTGCGCCAGCAAAATACCATTCAATCCGTATATGGAAAATGGTAATTCAATATCGAAGTTCGCCAAAAACTTAGCTAACCAACCGCTATTACCATAGATCGCAAGTAAGCCAAATACACCGACTAACACCGGCAGGACTAAGGTCGACGCGAACAGCCTTAACAACAAAGCGCGTCCAAAAAATTGCCTACGACACAGCGCATGAGCAATAGGTATAGCAAAGCCAACACTCAGCACCGTTGAGAGTGTCGCCTGATAAAAACTGAATTTCGTTACATGCCAATAGTAGGGATCTGACCATACTTGGCTGATATCAAGAGAAGGGGCATTGCTAAGCAATGCCCCAACTGCTGAAACCACGAAGGCGGTAATGAGTATCGCAACCCAGATACCTACCTTAGGTGTTTTCTTTATCATAAATTGATTTTTTACCGTAAACAGTTCACTCAAAGTATATCGAACGAACTTTTAAATACAGAAAGCCTATTTTTTAAAGTAAGTTAGAAAGTAAGTGCACTCTGCCATTCACGAATCCAAGGCTTACGCTTCTCGGCGATCTCTTCTGAGCTAAAGCTCAGCGCTTTCTGAGGAACCGTAAGTTGCTCAAACCCTTTTGGTAACTCAACATCCGTCACTGGGTACATCCAGTTACCTGTTGGCATCGCCGATTGGAATTCATCACTTAGGATAAACGCCATAAACTCATCAGCAAGCTTTTCGTTCTTGCTGCCTTTAACCTTAGCGGCCACTTCCACTTGAGTGTAATGCCCTTCTTCAAAGCTTGCTGCTGCGTACTTAGAATCGCTCTCAGCAATAATGTGGTAAGCCGGCGACGTTGTGTAAGACAACACTAAATCCGACTCGCCTTCTAGGAACATTGAGTAAGCTTCAGACCAGCCTTTGGTTACAGTCACTGTTTTCTGAGCAAGCTTCTTCCATGCTGCTGTCGCTTCATCACCGTATACTGATTTCATCCAAAGCATCATGCCTTGGCCTGGTGTTGATGTACGTGGGTCTTGGTAGATAACCTTGAGATCATCACGCTGCTCAACCAACTCTTTAAGGCTCTTCGGTGGGTTTGCCAACTTCTCTTTGTTGTAAACAAAAGCAAAGTAGCCAAAGTCATAGGGTACAAAAGTGCTGTCGTTCCAACCATTAGGCAGTGTTACTGATGAAGTATCAACATTATGCTCAGCCAATAAGCCCGTCGCTTTCGCTTCAGCCATCAGGTTGTTGTCGAGACCTAGCAAGATATCGGCTTTGCTGTTGCCGCCCTCAAGACGTAAACGGTTCAGAATAGACACGCCATCTTCTAAAGCGACAAAATTCACATCACAACCACACTTCTCTTCGAATGCTTTTTCAACGGCAGGACGAGGGCCCCAATCCGCAGCAAAAGAGTCATAGGTGTATACAGTCAAAGTGTTGTCTGCAGCAAAGGCAGAAAAAGAGATAGCTGTAGTAACAGCAAGGGTAGTTAATGTGAATTTCACTGGACGCTCTCCATGGTCTGAGCGGCACAGGTTTGAGGGAGGAGAACGGTAGAGGTTGTTCCTAACTCAATTCCTACGCCAGCATTATCTGGTTCAGGTTTACGGGTCCCAAGCATCTGCTTGATCTCAGCTCGCATTCATTATTTGAATGGTTCGCTCCCCGATGAGTGTTCAGAATTGTAATTTGATTTTTAACAATAAGCTATCAAGTTTGGATCAATTACGTTGATCGTAGCCCCAACGTGGCACTAAACCTTGCTCGATACCAAGATGATCCAGAATGCGCGCCACCATAAAGTCGACCAGATCTTCAATTGACTTAGGTTGATGATAAAAGCCCGGGGCTGCAGGCATGATCGTCACACCCATGGTCGAAAGCTTGTGCATGTTCTCTAGATGAAGCGTCGAAAATGGCGTCTCACGAACCACCAACAACAATTGGCCTCGCTCTTTCATGACTACATCTGCTGCTCGCTCAATCAGGTTATCCGACAAGCCATGTGCAATCGAAGCCAAGCTTCCCGCTGAACATGGACACACTACCATCTGCTTCGGCGCTGCTGAACCAGAGGCAACCGGCGAGAACCAATCATCTTTGCCACACACCACCAGCTTTTCAGGGTCGCAGCCAAGATGTTTAACTAAAGCTTGTTTCGCCGCATCTGGCCCAGCAGGTAACTTAAGTTCATGCTCGGTCGCCAATACCACTCGCGCTGCCGATGAAATCAGCAAGTAAACCTGATAATCGGCTGCCAAAAGGCATTCAAGTAAACGTAGGCCATAAGGCGCACCGGATGCGCCAGTGAAAGCAAGAGTTATCGCTTTATCGTGTTTTGTCATGTTCTCAATTACTTCAAATTATAAGGTCGTGGATGCCGTTAGCCTTTGAGTGCCAATCCATCCAACAGTTTTTGGTGAATGCCACCAAAGCCACCATTACTCATTACCAAGATTTGGTCGCCAGCTTGTGCCTCTGAGACAATTTTAGCAACGAATGCATCCATGTCATCACTCACGTGTGCCGGTTGGTGACAAGCGTCTGCAACATCTTGAACTGACCAATCAATGTTATCCGGTTGGAATAAGTAGGTAGAATCCGCCTGCTTCAACGAATCAGCCAGTATTTCTTTGTGCACACCACGTTTCATGGTGGCAGAACGAGGCTCTAAAACGGCAATGATTTTCTTAGTGTCGACCTTATTACGTAATCCGCCGAGCGTAAGTTCAATCGCCGTTGGATGATGAGCAAAATCGTCATAAACAGACACACCTGCCACCTCGCCTTTAAACTCCAAGCGGCGCTTAGTATTAATAAAGGTAGCTAGTGATTCACAAGCAAGGTCAGGTGTCACGCCCACATGACGTGCAGCTGCTATCGCCATCAAAGCATTATTTACGTTGTGGTCGCCAACCAAGTCCCAATCTACCGTTCCAACACATTCATTTTGGAAGTAAACCTCAAATTGAGAGCCATCTTTGACCAGTTTCTTGGCATCCCAGTCGCCTTGCTCGCCACTCGATTCAGTTTCACTCCAACAACCGCGAGCTAGAACATCTTCAATAGCAGTGTCTTGCTTAGGTGAGAATATACGGCCATTGCTCGGCACAGTACGCACCAAATGATGGAATTGACGCTTAATCGCTTCAAGATCGTCAAAGATGTCCGCATGATCGAACTCTAGGTTATTCATCACCAAGGTTCTTGGGTGGTAATGAACGAACTTAGATCGTTTATCGAAAAAAGCACTGTCGTATTCGTCGGCTTCTACCACGAAGAACATACTTTCACCAAGGCGAGCAGAGATACCAAAGTTACCCAACACACCGCCAACTAAGAAGCCCGGTGCATAGCCACAGTCTTCCAAGATCCAAGCCAACATGCTTGATGTCGTGGTCTTACCGTGCGTTCCCGATACCGCTAATACCCAACGGTCATGCAGCAGGAACTCTTGCAACCACTGGGGGCCAGAGGTGTATCTAAGATTGTTATCCAACACATACTCAACACACGGGTTGCCGCGGCTCATTGCGTTACCGATAACCACGAGATCTGGCCTTGGCTCTAATTGGCTAGGGTCGAACCCTTCAATAATTTCAATCCCTTGAGATTCCAGCAAGGTACTCATTGGTGGGTAAACATTCGCATCACTACCCGTAACCTTGTGACCTAATTGACGAGCCAATACCGCAGCACCACCCATGAAGGTGCCACAAATTCCTAAGATATGAATATGCATAAATTGCTTCCAAACGCTTGGCTAAATAAACGATGCCTAATTAAAACGGCTTGCACTCATTATCATTAAATGGCGATTAAAAGCGAGCGGCAATGCAAAACAAATTGAGTCGACATAGTAAGTGAGATCTGTGTCGCTTAGTTCATTACCATTAAAAAGATCTAACCTTTAGAATTTAGGTAAGCGTCTAGATGAATAAAGCCCACTCAAGAGGCCGAATCTACAGTGCTCAAATCCCCCCTAATATTGAGAGAAGTTTAAGGAAATAACATGTCTGAGATGCGCACCCTTGGTGAGTTCATTGTTGAGAAACAGAGTGACTTCCCCCATGCAAGCGGTGATCTATCATCCCTTTTGTCGTCTATTCGACTTGCTGCAAAAATTGTTAACCGTGAGATCAACAAGGCTGGCCTAGTCGACATCACTGGCGCTGTTGGTACAGACAACGTGCAAGGTGAAGAGCAACAAAAGCTAGACCTTTACGCGAACGACAAATTTAAAGCGGCTCTAGAAGCCCGTGACCAAGTTTGTGGTGTTGCAAGTGAAGAAGAAGACGAAGCTGTCGCCTTCAATAAAGAGCTCAACAAAAACGCAAAATACGTTGTACTGATGGATCCACTTGATGGCTCTTCAAACATCGATGTGAATGTATCGGTTGGTACAATTTTCTCTATCTACCGTCGAGTATCACCGATCGGTACTCCACCAACACAAGAAGATTTCCTACAGCCAGGACACAAGCAAGTAGCCGCGGGTTACGTGATTTACGGTTCTTCAACCATGCTTGTATACACAACAGGTGCTGGCGTAAATGGCTTCACCTACGACCCATCACTGGGTACCTTCTGCCTATCTCATGAAAACATGATGATTCCAGACGAAGGTAAGATTTACTCAATCAACGAAGGTAACTACATCCGATTCCCTACGGGTGTTAAAAAGTACATCAAGTACTGCCAAGAGAATGAGCCAAGCGACAACCGCCCTTACACATCACGTTACATCGGTTCTCTAGTATCAGATTTCCACCGTAACCTGCTCAAAGGCGGCATCTACTTGTACCCAAGCACGCAAAGTCACCCTCAAGGTAAACTGCGCCTGCTTTACGAGTGCAACCCAATTGCTTTCCTTATGGAGCAAGCGGGCGGCATCGCTTCAGATGGTGCTCAACGTATCATGGATATCAAACCAACTGAGCTGCACCAACGTGTACCTTTCTTTGTTGGCTCAACAGACATGGTTCGCAAAGTAGAAGAGTTTCTTGAGCTGAACCGAGACTAAACCTCTCGTCTATTTCTCAAAATAGCGTCATTAAAAAAGCCAGCATTCAATGCTGGCTTTTTGTTTGATAACTCAGAATATATAGCGACTAAGCGTTGTTCCGCTTACACCAGTTACCCGAAAGTATTTCTTTATTAGCTGTTAGATCAAGCTGATACAAATATACCCATGCTAATCCAAATATAGTCTCTATTTGCTCGCGACGATACTCAACAGGAACATCTTCTAGCCGATCGAGTGACTCTAAAATTTCGTCGTTAATGATATAGACCTCACCAGCGACACTTTTCTTTCCAACAATCATCGCCGGATAGGTACCTAAATCAAAAAGCGCGTATTCCTTAGGTGTATCAAACTGCCCTAATAAATCGCAGCCCTTCAAATAATGGTGATTGGACTGACCTTGCCTCAAGGTTCCATAGACAAAAACAAGATGCTGCATACGCCCTCCATGCGGCTCTACTCGAACTCAAACTGATAGAGAAGGTCTACAGCACTGTCGAGACCTGACACAGCTTCAACATAGAGATCCTGCATCAATCGATAACGAACGGTAAACTCACCGAGCGAGTTGAAGATACCCACACCATACTTCACCTGTAAGCCAGGCAGGATGTAACCACTTACCGTCACTTGAGAGTCATCACCAGAGCCTGCGGTATCCAGTTGCAAGTCCTGTACACCAAAGGCTTCACCGATTTCGCCAACAACCTTACCACTCTTCGCTAAACTCAAACCGATTAAGGTCGTTGTCATCGAACCGCTCGACTCACCGTCGATATCTTGGCCACGCAAAATATAAGACAGCGCGTTCGCTTGTGGCATCGCTGGATCAGAGTAAATCTCGATGGTCGGCTCTGTCGCAGGGCCTGTCACTCGAATACCTGCGGTCACGTCATCCTGAGTATTATCAGGATTACGAATCGCATTGATGGCTACGTATGGCTGATCCGGTGGACCATTCATTAGAATCTTACCTTCTTCGATTAAGAGGTCTTGCCCGAATGATTGGTAAGTACCATCGACGATGTTCACTTCACCTGTAATAAATGGACCTTGGTCTTTTTGAGCCACGTTGAGCTTACCGACCAAATCACCTTCAAGGCCGAAGGCAGACAATTTAAAATCATCACCAATGGAGATATTAATGTTGGTCATCACATTGAATGGGATCGTATCTTCGTTTTCTGGCTCTAGATCTTTATTCAAAATAACCTGATCAGAAGAGACGCCAACCGCTGACGGTGGTAAGTCTTCAACAACAATGCGTCCCCATGGTAAGGCAATATCACCGGTAATTTTCGCCAGTTCTGGTGTGACATCAATAGTCATATCAGGCACGACTTTCACCTTAACCATAGGTGGGATATCAACCATCAACTCATCAGCGAAAACTCTAACGTTAGAGTGCCATGCTGTAAGATCTTGCCAATCTCCGGTTCCCTCAATATCAAGGTGACCATCAGGCGTTTCGACATTCGCATCCAGTTTTGCACTATAACCATCAAAGTCGAGGTCAATGCGGCCATCTTTCACATCAACAGGCGTAACATCGCCTTTCACTTGAATACCATCAACCGAGAACTGACCAAAGACTTGAGGGTGCATCAAAGAGCCTTTAACTTGAAGATCACTCTCCAGGTCGGCTTTCAATAGGCTGTATTCACCTAGAATGGGTTGTAAGAAATCAAGATGGAACGTGGTCAACTTAATTGCTGCATCGACCATTTTGTCTTCGGCAAGAATATTCGGTAACGACACCGTGCCAGACAGGTCACCATTGTCGGAAACATCCAACTTAAAGTCGGCATCCAGTTTGTTGTCTTTCAGTTGGGCATTCAATGCAACGCTTTCCCAACCCAGTGTAATTGGCTCACCCACTTGTTGAACAACCTGACCTTTCGGCATATCAACGCTTACCGTAACCTCAGGCTCACCTTGTTCAGACCACTTAGCATGAGCGGTCGCATTGACTAAGCCCTGTAATTGCGTCTCTTTAGGCACAAAGGCTTTAATCTGATCGAAATCGAATTGATTGATGGCTACCTTGGCCTCACCCGATTTTCCGACACGAACGTCTTCATCCAAACACACGCTCGAACCCGATTGTTTCCAACAGTGCGCTTGAACATCGGCAAACTGTTTATCAACATCCGCCTTTATCGCGACAGGTTGGTCTAATAACCAAGGGCCTTGCTGAGTGGTGATTTTGACTCTATCTAACGACCCATCCCAAATAAGAGAAGGCTTTTGAATCAACTCTCCGGAAATAGCTAAGCTTGTAGACACGATGTCGGATATCACATCAAGTGTCACTGTGTGTTTCTTCTCACCACCACTCACCGTGAGATCAATGCTTTCTACGCTCTGATCTTGATAGGTTAGGTTGTTAGCTTTTAATTCAAGATCAGCTTGAGCTTCAGGCAATGGCAGAGGAACCACAGAACCATTAAGCGACAAGGATTCTAGTGTTGCGTCGTTATTCCAATCTACCTTATCCACATTTAGAGCGAGATCGACTTCAGGCTCTTTCGTTGGACCGCTTAGCTGGATGTTACCAATCACTTTACCTTTCAAATCAGGGACGCTTTTTACAAGCTCAGGGAAATTAATCTCAACGCCCATATCCCATTTCTTATCAAGCTCACCCTGAGCCTTAATCGAGTTAACACCGTGAGCTAAGCTCAAACCACTGGTTTTCAGTTTTGGTTCACCGCTCGCGCTGCGATCCGACGCTGACAACTGACCTTCGATATCCAGAGGGTATTCTCGCAAGATCCCTTCAATATCCAATTTAGGCAGTTCAATCGCCCAGCCGCCCGCTTCCGTCAACTCACCAGAGGTGACTATGCTTCCACTAATGTTACCCTCGGCTTCTGGCCATTGCAGGCCCGGCTGAATGTCTTTGAGTGTCACGTCAGCTTGCCAGTTAACGAAACTCTTCCAATTCGCTTTAACGACGCCGTTAAGCTCACCGCCTAGCGTATTGAGCTTTAGACGCTCGAGCTCAATTTGTTCCGTCGTGCCTTTACCCTGTAGATCGATGGCTAATTCAGGGATTTCCTTACCATCGGCTTCACCTTTAAGAAGAACATTGAAACCATCTAGTGAGCCATCAGCTTTGAATTGCTCAATTGTCGCATGGTAATCGCTTTTTCCGGTAAGGGGCCACTGTGCTTGTCCTCCCTCTAAAAGAAGGTCAAATGGCAGAGTCGGTTCTAAGGGTTGAATATCCCCTGACAACTTCGCCTCAATCAGCTCAGAAAATTGGGAGTCTAGGTTTAGCTTAGCCACGCTGCCTTGTGCTTTCAGAGACAACTTCTGCCCAGCAAGGTCGGTTTCTTTCACTAACGCATCCAAAGAAAGCTCTAACGGATAACCGCCCTTGAGCTCAACCTTAGTCGTTAGGTTTGCGCTGGCTTGTGGCATATCGAGTTCGAGAGTTGAAACATCAACCATGTGTTTGCCCGCGCGAGCTTCTAGCCCAAGGTGGTTCACAACGATTGGTGTTTCTTGTTCAAAGGTGAAACGGTTGAGATCAAAACGCTCCAACACAACCTGTAAAGGAATCCAGACTTCCGGCAATTCGATAGCCGTTTTCTCGGCAGCTTCTGGCTCAACCTTTTCTGCTTGCGGTTCTTCTGTCGACTCCGCGAGTTTAACCTTAAGATCATTGAATAAGGTTGGCGATACCGTTAGCTTCTCGCCCTGCATGCTCAAAGCCGTAGAGAACAGGCTCCATTCAATTTCATGCCCTAAGATATTCAACTTGATATCAGACAAAGCGATACGGTTGATTACGATTGGCAGCGGTGTTTTTACCGATGTTACGGGTGGAGTCGGTTCTGTTTCTTCTGTAGAGGCAGGAGGCAGCTCAGTAAATGCGAAGTCCACCCCTTGAATCGCTAAACGATCGACACACAGCTTAGGGTCGAGCAGACAGCGAGGATTAATAGCCAAGTTCAGCTTTTTAACCTTGGTGTCGATATGAAGGCTATCATCTTTGAACTGGACATTATTAAGCGTAAAACTTGGAAAAAGTGCCCCTTTGGTGCTTTCCACTTTAAGTTGTGGCAATGCTTTTTCAGCACCCCACAGTACAGTGTTCAACCCTGGGTTGGTGAACAAAACAAAACCTAGCAGGGCTACCAAAAACAGCAAAATAGACGTCAATGAGATCGACGTCCACTTAATGAATTTGCCCATCACTTTGATCATAATTCTGGCCCTAAACTAAAGTGTAACTGGAACTCATCACCTTTTGCTGCATCTAGACCCCAAGCAAAATCTAAACTCACTGGACCAACAGGTGACGCCCAACGAACACCGACACCAGTGCCGTGTTTCCATTCAGGTTTATCATTAAATGCATCACCAATGTCGTAGAATGCTGCGCCCCACCAGTTTCCAACCAAGCGGTATTGGTATTCAAACGAACTGGTTGCCATGAATTTTGCACCCGTTAGTGCACCACTTTCATCTCGAGGAGAGATCGACTCATAACCATAACCACGAATGCTATTGTCACCACCAGCAAAGAATCTTAGGGAAGGAGATAGCTTATCAAACTCGTCAGCAAAGTTGCCGCCAAATTGAAGTCGAGTTAAGCCTCGGTGATTGTCGCCAATGCTTCGAATCCAAGCGGTTTGACCTTGAAAACGGACAACCTTAGTTGCAGATAACAAGGTATCATCAGCAGCTTCAAACATAATGGTTTGTTTGTCGCCCCACATCGGCATCGAACCACCTCGTGTTCGAGTGCGTGAGAAAGCAATACCCGGCAGCACAAATTGCGCCAAGTCATCCTGCAAACCTTGCTCATAGTTTTCGACCAAGTATCGAATGAACACCGTGCGTTGCCAGCCGTTATCCAGGCGCCAATATCTTTCTAGCGCTAAGTTTGATTCCAAACTCTTGGTATCACGATTATCCAAATTCTTCATACCGTACTTAACTTGGTAGTAGTCATTAAGTACGTCATCCAATGGGATTTTATAAGCAGCCGTGATCGTCTGCTCAGGCTTCGAGATCGACAAGCTACTATTAAAGCTATGGCCTCGATCATTAACCCAAGGTTTTTTCCATTTGAGAGTGCCTTTCACACCAAGGTCGGTTGAGACACCGATACCCGTTTCGATTTGGTTACGAGCTTGCGGAGCAAGGCTAACCTTCATCGGGATTTCTCGGCCTTCGCCTAACTGGCTTAAATCTGGTTCAACAAATACCGAAGAGAACCAATCCGTATTAGACAGGTTTTGGTTGTACTCACCGACTTTGGTGATTGAGTAAGGCTCGCCATCCTCAAATGGTTTAAGTGACTGCACCTTATCTTCTTCTATCTGGCTACCAGTAACCTGAGTAGTACCAAAGTGATAGCGGATACCACTGTTGTAATGAAGACGAACATAAGCGCGATTCAATTCAGGAGCCACTTCTAGCTTACTAAGGTCATAAGCCCCATCGAAGTAGCCTTTCGCTAAGCCAAGGTTGCGGATCGACGATTTCAAAGAGTCATAATTACCATGATTCAGAGTCGAACCTTTAGACAAGCTACTCTTCGCTATCAAGGCTAAAAAGTCTGGGTCATCTTTGGCTTCACCCGTCAGAACGATATCTGAAGTATAAATAACAACAGGCTCTCCCGGCTCAACCGTAACGGTCATTTCGGTATCATCTTCGAAGTGAGTAAATGTGATTTTAGGGTGGTAGTAGCCTAACGCATTCAGGGCTTCTTTAATCATAGATTCCAAGCGGGATTGGAATCTTAGTGAAACCGAATACTCTTCTTCAGGGATCGCACTCAGATAAGCATCAACATTATCCTCAAGCGCTCCATCTAGCCCTTTAATTTCAAGGGAAACGTCAGCGAAAGCGAGCGTCGATGACAATAGAGTGCCAATCAGAACTGGTAAAGTTTTTCTTATCATGTTTAATTGGTGAAGAAGTTATCAATACGTTAATAAGTGAAAAGAAATAATACCGCTAAATAGGCATTGAGTCTGTAATAAATCCTGGAATAACACGGTCTAATTTAAAGACTTATTCAATATTGACCAACAGTTAATATGAACCCACGTTAAATAAAAGCCAGCGCGGTAAACGTATGCGAAAAGGAATATAACATGCTAAACAAACAACAACTGGTTTCTGCAGCAACCGCACTACAGGGAAATGCTGACCCAATTCGAATCACTGAGCGCCATTTCGTCAATCAAACCGACCTGCTCGATGCGCCTACGGACTCTCAACAAGAAGTCCTGTTTGGTATGGGATGCTTCTGGGGAGCTGAGCGTTTGTTTTGGCAATTGGATGGCGTTATTTCAACATCCGTTGGTTACGCTGGCGGTTACACGGTTAATCCCACTTATGAACAAGTATGTACTGGGCAAACCGGCCATACTGAAGTCGTTCGTGTCATATTTGATAGTGAACAAACCTCTCTAGCTCGAATACTTGAGACCTTTTGGGAGCGTCATGACCCAACTCAAGGAATGCGCCAAGGCAACGATTTAGGGACTCAGTACCGTTCTGCGATTTACACCTTCAGTGAAGAACAACAATCTATCGCTGAGCACTCTAAACGTGAATATCAACGAGCAATGACTGAATCTTTAGGCAACGAGATCACGACGGAAGTTCTGCCTGCTGGAAAATATTTTTTCGCAGAAACCTACCACCAGCAATACCTAGCTAAAAATCCAAATGGTTATTGCGGGTTGGGTGGAACAGGTGTCTGCTTCCCTCCACAATAAAGTGCCGTTCGACATACCAGCGAGAAAGTACACGCATTAAAAAAGGGCTTCCATTAGGAAGCCCTTTTCATTGTTAATCTATTCGGTGCAAACAAATCGATAAAGCGCAGTTACACCGGCAACGCAGCAATCGTGCCGTTAACTTCTTTAAAAATAATGAGCTTTTGTTTGTCTGAAACTTCAGGAAGAAGCACCTTGCCTTGGTCGAAGCGAAACTCTCCAACACCTTCAATAGCAAATTGGCCTTTGAACAGGACTTTAACGAAACGCGCCACCTGATGTGGACGGTAAGTAGAAAATTTTCTTAACATAATACAACCTCAATTCCATTTGAGTACTACAGTCACATACCTGAACAGCGTCGCTGTTCAAAGCACATTTAATCGCTAATTCCTTTAGCAAACAGCAAGATAATCTATTGTTCATCTCGATATTGATGCATTATACCTTTTGGTAACAAGCCTGCAACTTCTTTCTACGTCGTACGATAAAAAAGTTAAAGAGGCATTTTTCAAATTTCATATTATACTTCCAGTGCAAACCAATAAGCGGAACAAAAATATAATGAAAAACAAAACTCTACTGGCTTTTTTAGCCGCAGCCTCTCCACTCTTCGCCAATGCTCACAACCTATCAGTAGGCGCTACCCTGCCTGCCGTCGATGTTAGTAACTATGGTGAGATTGTTCTAAACGACGGAAATACTGGATATCAAGCTTGGGCAACCAATGATCTTCTAGGTAAAGTTCGCGTCGTTCAAGCTATCGCTGGCCGCAGCAGCTCTAAAGAGCTCAACGCACCACTGATGGCAGCCATTACCGCATCGAAGTTCTCAGAAGACAGCTACCAAACCACTACCATCATCAACCAAGATGATGCGATTTGGGGTACAGGGTCTTTTGTTAAGTCGTCTGCCGAAAGCAGCAAAGAAGAATTTCCATGGTCTTCTATGGTCCTAGATGAAGACGGCGCCGTTGCGTCATCATGGGCTCTAAAAGAAGAAAGCTCAGCGATTATCGTTCAAGACAAGCAAGGTAAAATCTTGTTTGTAAAAGAAGGGGCATTAAACGAATCAGAAGTCACTCAAGTCATTGAGTTGATTAAAGCGAGTCTTTAATAAGATATTCGCGTCTTTTTCGAGACCTAACCAAAGGATATTGTTATATTATAACAGTATCCTTTTTTAATTCTGTGGTTAATCATCCTGATGTGGCAAAACAGACCCAACAATGTGAAACGCAAAACAGGCTTCTTGCTTGGGCTTATGCTCATGTTAAGCGTGTTAGCCGCAACACACATCGTGGATATCGCACCAGAGCACCACACCTCACACCATTGTGAGCTGTTTTCGCTTAATCAGTTCATCACAGCGCACTCACTACCACAGATTCCAGAGTTCCATTCAGAATTTACTGTCGCTATCACAGAGTCAGTAACTTCACTACAGCGGTTATATTTCGCTTATTTGGCACGCTCACCTCCTGTAAATATCGCTTAATTACCACTACTTTTTAATTAACCTTTATTCAGGAAAAAAACATGAAACCTACTATTTTAGCCGTTGTTATCGGCATGACTGTCTCTACAAATGTTCTAGCTAACGAAGAATTCCGCTCTCATGATGCACACGTACATGGTCAAGTTGAAGTAAACATCGCGCAAGATGGGCAAGAACTGCTTGTTGAAGTAACAGCTCCAGGCGCGGATGTGGTTGGGTTTGAACATGCTCCAGAAACTGCAGAACAGAAGAAAGTGTTTGAGCAGGCTATCGCACAATTAAACAAGCCAGAAGAGCTGTTTAGTTTTAACAATGCGAGTTGTACTCTGAAGTTCAAGTCAGTGGCAAACACCTTAGAAGGCAATCATGACGACCATGAAGGCCATGACCATGCGGAACACGATCATGACGACCACAAAGACCATGACCATGCTGAGCACGATCATGACGACCACAAAGGCCATGACCACGCTGAGCACGATCATGATGACCACGAAGGTCACGATCACCACGACCATGAAGGTCATAATCACTCAGAAGGTGGCCACGGTGAGTTCACCGTTGAGTACCATTACCAATGTTCAGACGTTGCTAAGCTAGACACAGTTAGCACTCAATGGTTCTCTAAGTTCGGTAATACAGAAAAAATGACTGTGAACTTACTAACAGACACAGCTCAAGTACAAGAAGTGCTTAACGCAGAGCGTATTAGTTTCCGATTCTAATCACTCCTAGATCGGATTAAACGTAAAATAAACAGCCAGGTAAGTCATCGCTTACTTGGCTGTTCAAATCGGTGTGTTCTGGGGAATTTATGTTTCAAATTACTGTCCAGTAGATACACCGCTTTAATTATTGGAGCTAGCATGTCTTCTGACAGTTCATCATTTGTGGTCAAACTCGAAAATATCAGCTTTCGTTGGAAGCCTGAATTACCACCAACGCTAGAGATCCCCTCTCTGTACATCCAAGCCCAAGAGCACCTTTTTATTAAAGGGCCAAGTGGTTGTGGAAAATCAACTTTGTTAGGGCTACTGACCGGAATCAACCAAGCTGAGCAAGGAGAAGTCTCTATCCTTGATCAAGACCTCACTCAGCTTACACCTCGTCAAAGAGATAAATTCAGAGCCGATCATATTGGTTATATTTTCCAACAATTTAACCTGCTTCCTTATCTATCAGTTATCGATAACGTGACGCTTCCTTGCCAGTTTTCACAGATTCGTAAACAGCAAGTCGCTGAAAGCCAGAAAAGCTTACAAGAGACGGCTCGAGAGTTGTTACTCCGATTAAAGCTACCTCAAGCTTTAATGGACAAGCCCGTTACCGAGTTGAGCATAGGTCAACAACAACGTGTTGCTGCCGCTCGTGCTTTGATCGGCCAACCCAAAATCATTATTGCCGACGAGCCAACCTCGGCTTTGGATCATGACAACCGAGAAGCTTTTATCGAACTGTTGTTAGAACAAGCCAACCAGGCAGGTTCTACTCTTATCTTTGTTAGCCATGATCCAACACTAGAAAAATTATTCACTCGAACCATAGATTTAAAAACCGTTAACCAAGCTAAGGTTGTCGTATGAAAGTAATTACTCACTTAGCCTTAAAAAGCGTACTCAACCGTAAAGCCACGGCTATTCTCACTATTCTCACGGTGGCGGTATCTGTCATTCTCTTGCTCGGCGTAGAACGCGTTAGAACCGAAGCAAAAAGCAGCTTCGCCAATACGATTTCAGGTACTGACCTTATCGTTGGTGGCCGTTCTGGTCAGGTCAACCTGCTGCTTTACTCAGTATTCAGAATCGGTAATGCGACCAACAACATCGACTGGAAAAGCTATGAAGAATTTAGCCAGCACAACGCAGTAAAGTGGGCGATACCAATCTCATTGGGCGATTCACACAAAGGCTTCCGTGTGATGGGTACAAATCATAGTTACTTTGAAAACTATCGCTATGGAAGTAAGCAACCACTTACTTTTCAGCAAGGTAAAGAGTTTAATCAACTATTTGACGTAGTGATTGGTGCCGATGTAGCGAAGAAGCTAGATTACAAAATAGGTGATCAAATCATTCTTGCGCACGGTATCAGTGATGTTGCGTTTAGCCGTCACGATAATCTGCCCTTCAAGATTGTGGGAATACTCGCGCCAACAGGAACACCAGTAGACAAAACCGTACACGTATCGCTAGAGGCAATCGAAGCAATTCATGTTGGCTGGGAATCAGGTGCTAACCTAGGACACACGCCGGATGCCGAAACCTTAAAGACTTTTGATTTCCAACCGAAGCAGATTACCGCGATGATGCTCGGGCTGAATTCGAAGATTCAAACCTTCGCACTGCAACGAGAAATCAATAACTACCGCCAAGAACCTTTAAGCGCCATTATGCCGGGCATTGCGCTTCACGAATTGTGGGGAATGATGGCTGTAGCAGAACAAGCACTACTGATTGTTTCAGGGTTTGTTGTCGTCGCCGGTTTATTGGGCATGCTCAGTAGCCTACTCACTAGCTTGCAAGAAAGGCGCCGAGAGATGGCCATCCTACGTGCGATGGGCGCAAGACCTCGTCATGTGTTTGGTTTACTGATCAGTGAAGCCAGTGCGCTAACCTTCCTTGGCATTACATTAGGTGTTGCAGTATTGTTTGCGCTGATCGCAGTGGTTGCTCCTATTGTGCAACAAAGCTATGGTATCAACATATCGATATCCGCAATCACACCGCATGAGTGGAAACTGCTTATGCTGGTACAAGTTGCTGGAATCATTATCGGCTTTATTCCCGCTTTCAGGGCTTACCGCCAGTCATTGTCTGATGGCATGACGATTCGAATCTAAAATAGGAACCTACGATGCAACGCAAATTCCTACTGATACTTGGGCTACTTCTGTTCCCATTTATCAGTACAGCTCACGCTGAAACCACTCAGAATGACGAATCGGTATTAACACTTGAATGGATTGATTTGATTCCGGAATCAGAGCGCGCTCAGCTAGATTCATTTGGTATGCCGATGGTTGACCACAATAGTATGGATAAACCTCAACAATCGACACTTGGTGCTGTTCGCCCAGAATTGAATGGCAGCACAGTGAAGATTCCTGGCTTTGTGATTCCATTGGAAGGTGATGAGAATATGATCACTGAGTTTCTGCTGGTACCGTACTTTGGCGCATGTATCCACGTGCCACCGCCGCCACCGAACCAAATCATCTACGTGAAGTTCCCGAAAGGTGCACCAATACAGCAGTTATGGGATGTAATCTATTTGGTCGGAACGCTGAAAACTGAGTCAATCAGCCATGACTTAGCGCAAACCGGTTATCTTATTGAAGGTACTGCGATTGAAGAATATGACGACATGTAGTCATTAGAAGGGTGGCTCAAGGATGAGCTGCCGTCACTGAACGAGTGTGATCATTCAATAACAGTTTAATAACGATAATTTTCTTCTGAATTACGCGATGTAATTAGATAAGTAAGCTAGAACAGCGACATAAGTCGCGAGTAATAACCCTATACTAAGCTGTTTCTTCAGCTTGTTATCATTGGCTTGATTCATAACTCCTCCTTGAGAATTACAACAAATTTAACATTTTATTATCATTAGCAAAAGTAAAATTTTGTTGAAACCTTCAACTCTGCACGCAAAATCTAGCCACCAATAAGATAAAGAGTTACATTTTAGACAGTTATACCAATCACAATAAGTAAGTGTTCAGAAATAGCGTAGAAAAAAGGCTTGAGAACAAGGCGGATCTTTTTGATAAGTAGTTATTCTACAATCAAAAATTCTAACGGATTTATCGAGCGTTTTAACAAGCTAGAGCGAGCAATTATTTACTACGATTGGTTTTGAGTCGTCTCCTAACGGTACTCTTATGTCAGAAACCAAACAGCCAGTGATCATTGAGCATGCTAGCGACACACAGCATAAGCATGAGAAAAAGCCTCATATTGCCGACAGTGCCAGCAGAATGCTGCACATCGCACAAAGCTTCGGCCTCGATTCCTTAATTAGTCATAGTGCAAAGCCAAACGATAAAGCTGAGAGTACGCTTATCGAACGGGCACTATTGCGAGAGAAGAAACGTAGAGAGCTTCGCCAAAAGAACCTAGAACAGATTCTAAAGTTGGCACACTCTTCGTGTAAGGATGAAGCGGCTGGAGACCCAGATCAGGACTGGCTATACCGTTTCTTCGATATGGCACAAGAGATCCACAATACATCGATGCAGAGGCTATGGGCTCAAGTACTGAAACGAGAAGTCACCAACCCAGGCTCGACGTCGATGAAGGCACTGCAAATCTTAAAAGACATGACACCAAAAGAAGCGTTAACCCTACAAAGAGCGGCATCACTGGGTTGTAGCTTTGGTAGCGATAACAGCAGAAAGCTCTTACTCGGTTTTAAATCTCATGCTGGGTTATTCAGCTTTGGCAAAAGGGACACCACCAACACCATCAACCTTGGTGGACACAACCTGCCCTACTCCAGCCTACTCCACTTGATAGAGCTCGGGATTATTCTGGGTACAGAGTTAGAGTCTGGTGAGATTGATTTCGACCCAGCACTGCACCTAACCTATCAAGGTAAGAGCATGTCGCTGGCACCGTTATCAAAAGGGGTAAAGCTGGTTTACTATCGATTCAGCCCAACCGGTAATGAGCTTTGTACCTTGCTTGGCAACAAGCCAAACTCGCAGTACTACGACCAACTGATTGCTCTACTGAGCCAGAAATTCACGGTTCAGACAGAAGTGAAAAGCAGCGTGAATTACACCGTCTAGACACTTGACGGTGCAAAGAATAGACGGTGTAAAAAGTGAAGTATTGAGAGGAATAAAGAGAATCTAGAGGATAGGTTTCTTGTCTCGGTAAACCAAGGCTGTATTACTTATCAGTCATGAATAAGTCGATAAGTAAGTGGACAGCCTTAGTCATACCAACGCTCTCAATTGGCTAAAATATTTCGCTTCTCCAACGCATCAATACACAGTTCAACCAATTCATCGAGAGTCTTCTCACCTGCGGGTAGATCAATCTCAGGGTTCTGAGGTGCTTCGTACACTGAACTAATACCTGTGAAGTTCGGGATTTCTCCGGCACGTGCTTTCTTATACAGACCTTTAGGATCACGCTGTTCGCAAACCTCTAATGGCGTATTGACGAACACCTCAAGAAACTCACCTTCCGGCAATAAGTCTCGCACCAACTGCCTCTCCGCTTGATGTGGAGAAATAAAAGCAGACAACACGATCAAGCCTGCATCTGCCATCAATTTAGCAAGCTCACCAATACGACGGATGTTCTCTCGACGATCTTGCTCAGAGAAGCCAAGATCACTACATAAGCCATGACGCACATTGTCGCCATCCAATAAATAAGTATGGTAACCAAGCTGTGCCAAGCGATTTTCTAATGCACCTGCGACTGTCGATTTACCAGAACCAGACAGCCCCGTGAACCAGAGCACTGCTGGCTTTTGTGATTTCAGATCCGCGCGAAATGTTTTATCAATCGAGTGTTGATGCCACACAACATTCTCATCTTTGGGTTTGAGTACTGCGGTCATAATTAGTCCTTTAAATAAACAGCATTAAAATGGGAAAAAGTAAGGAATTAGGGTCAGCACCAAGCCCGAATAAACAATCGAGATTGGAATGCCGATACGTAGATAATCCGTTAAATGGTAATTACCTACGCTATAAACAAGCAAGTTGGTTTGGTAGCCGTATGGAGAGATAAAACTGGCACTGGCACCAAACAGTACCGCCATGATGAACGGCATAGGGTCAACGCCATAACCTACTGCCATACTGTAGCCAATCGGAAATGAGAGTGCTGCGGCCGCATTATTGGTCACCAGCTCCGTCAGAACCAAGGTCATAAAGTAGGTAGCAACTAACGCTCCGAATACGCCCCAACCATTAAACGCCTCCATGAACATCAGCCCCATGCGCTCAGACAAACCCGATGAAATCATCAGTTGAGCAATAGAAAGTGCAGAGCCCACGATCACCACAATATCAACCGGAAAACGGCGACGGAGCTCACCCAGCTGTACCACGCCAAATGCCACCAGCAACAGTAGAAAACCAGCTAAGCCTTTGATAATTGGCACTGCATCGATAAGGGCTAAACCAATCACGCTGGCAAAGCCGAGCAACACGAACGTCGATTTATCGGCATCAAGCTTGGCACTCGAATCTAAGTCATTCATCAACACAAACTCTTTATTGTGTTGTTGGCGCTGTTCTTCAAAGCGTTTACCTGGAACCAAAATCAAAGTATCACCAGCGGTCAATGTGATGTTTCCAAGGCCACCTTCAAGGCGTTCATGACCACGACGAATAGCAACCACAACCGCATCGAAACGGTCTCTAAATTGGCTGGTTTTCAGGGTTTTGTTACAAAAGCTTGCTGACGAACTCACCACCACTTCAACGAAGCTCTGGCCGTTCAAGTGGTGCTGACCAAACAGAGTCAGGCCTTGGATTTCTTGCAGTGTCGCCACGCTCTCGACATCGCCACAAAACAGCAATCGGTCACGAGCTTGAAGTATGAAGTCAGGGTCTATCGAAGCCGTGGTTTTACCGTCGCGAATCACTTCCGCTAAGAACAGTTTTCTCAATGCTCTGAGGTTGTTTTCACTGACGCTACGACCAACCAACGGTGAGCCAGGTTCCACTCTTGCTTCTAGAAAGTAAGGCAAATCATCTTGGGAGCCATCATCGTAGCTTGGTAAGAAGTAACTCAGAGGGATAAGGATCAACACACCACCGACCAAGACCGCTAAACCGATCAAGGTTGGTGTGAAAAAGTTTAAGCTCGGCAATCCTGCGTCTTCAACAAAGCTATTAATGATCAAATTGGTTGAGGTGCCGATCAGTGTCAGGGTGCCACCTAAGATGGCAGCGTATGACAAAGGGATAAGTAACTTAGACGGCGCGTGCTGTTGATTACGTTTGATCGCCCCGATCAAAGAAACAACTACCGCCGTGTTATTAGTAAAAGAAGAAAGTAACGCTGTGGAAATACCCAACTTCGCAACCACGGTACCTAACCTACCTTCAGAGATATTGCGGCTAACCCAGCTGATTAAGCGAGTTTTCTCCAACGCACTTGATGCGAGGATCAGAAGAATTAAAGTCAGTAACGAGGAGTTAGTGAAATTATTGGCTAGGCTCGACAAGTCGATCATGCCAGCCATAAAAGCAATAAACGCCGCGCCAGCAAAGATAAAGCTTGGCTTAATACGGGTAACGAGCAGGCAAGTAATGATGCCGAGCAAAATCGCTAATACAAATCCTTGTTGCCACATATACCCGTCCTTTATGGCGGAAACGATCGGTTTCCGCCTGATTCAATAAGCTGTTACTTGGTCGTTTATGACTTCAGTAGTTGGCTTAGATCTTTGGCATCCCAATGAGGGAAATGTTTGCGAACCAATGCGTTGAACTCAAGTTCAAATGCAGAGAAATTACCGACTTGCTGCTCAACTGAGTCCAAACGGTCTCGAATCAAACCCGCGCCAACCGTCACGTTGGTTAGTCGGTCGATAACGATGAAGCCACCGGTATCGGCACTCTCACGGTATTTATCTAGCGCGACAGTCTCGTTCAGTGACCATTCACACAAGCCAATGCCATTCAATGGCAACTCATCGACAGCGTGAGTCGATAGGTTGTTGATGTCGTATTGGTGACGAACTGTTTCAACCTGACCAACGGTTTTCTTGCCTGCGATCTTGATGTCGTAAGCTTTGCCCGGTTGCAGTGGTTGTTCAGTCATCCACACGATGTCAGCCAATACGTGGTTAGTGGATTCAATCTGCGCGTTCTCTAGCACAATCAAATCACCACGGCTAATATCAATCTCATCTTCAAGGGTCAGTGTTACCGCCAAGCCCGCTTGTGCAGATTCCAAATCACCATCAAAAGTCACAATACGTGCAACTTTAGAGGTTTTACCCGACGGCAGCGCCTTGATTTCATCACCAACACTGACTCGGCCAGAGGCAACGGTGCCAGCAAAGCCACGGAAATCTAAGTTCGGACGATTCACATACTGCACTGGGAAACGGAATTCACCCGCAGAACGCTTTTGATCGATGTCGACGTTCTCTAACACTTCTAGCAGAGATGGGCCTTCGAACCATGCAAGCTCTTTACTTGGTGCAGCAACGTTGATGCCTTCAAGCGCCGATACTGGCAAGATCTGAATATTGGTTTCGCCTTCTAGGTTTTCTGCAAACTCTAGGTATTCATCGCGAATTTCTTCAAAACGATCTTGCGCGTAATCCACCAGATCCATCTTATTTACAGCGACGATGAAATGCTTCAAACCAAGCAGGTTAGAAATAAACGAGTGACGACGGGTTTGATCCAGAACGCCCTTACGAGCATCAATCAAGATCACCGCTAGATCACACGTTGAAGCGCCTGTTGCCATGTTGCGCGTGTACTGCTCATGCCCTGGGGTATCAGCAATAATGAACTTACGTTTTTGCGTCGAGAAGTAGCGATAAGCCACATCGATCGTGATGCCTTGCTCACGCTCAGCCTGCAAGCCATCAACAAGCAGTGCCAAATCAGGCTTCTCACCTGTCGTTCCCACTCGTTGGCTATCCGAGTGAACCGCAGCTAGCTGATCTTCATAAATCTGTTTTGTATCATGGAGCAAGCGACCGATCAGCGTACTTTTACCATCATCTACCGAGCCACAAGTTAAAAATCTAAGCATAGATTTATGCTGATGCTGACTTAGATAACCTTCAATCCCTAGTTCAGCCAATTCGGCTTCTACTGCACTATTCATTTTTCTTTCCTTAGATTCTTAGAAATAACCTTGGCGCTTTTTCAGCTCCATAGAGCCCGACTGATCATGGTCAATCGCTCGACCTTGACGCTCACTAGACGTCGCCACCAGCATCTCTTCAATAATGCCTGTTAGCGTATTCGCCTCAGATTCAACCGCTCCGGTTAGTGGGTAACAGCCTAAAGTACGAAAACGAACGCTTTTCTCTTCAATCACTTCACCTTCTTGCAGCTCCATGCGGTCATCATCAACCATGATCAGCATGCCATCACGCTCAACAACTGGGCGTTTATCAGAAAGGTAAAGCGGAACAATATCGATGCTCTCTAGATAGATGTATTGCCAAATATCCAGTTCAGTCCAGTTTGATAAAGGGAATACACGAATACTTTCGCCCTTATTCACCTGACCGTTGTAGGTGTGCCACAACTCTGGACGTTGGTTTTTTGGATCCCATGTGTGGTTCTTATCGCGGAAAGAGTAAACACGCTCTTTCGCTCGAGATTTCTCTTCATCACGACGCGCGCCACCGAAAGCCGCATCGAACCCATACTTGTTTAACGCCTGCTTAAGGCCCTGAGTTTTCATGATGTCAGTGTGTTTCGAAGAACCATGTACGAATGGGCTACAACCCATCTCGATACCTTCAGGGTTCTTATGTACCAAAAGGTCAAAACCGTACTTTTCTGCAGTGCGGTCACGAAACTCAATCATCTCGCGGAATTTCCAATCTGTATCAACGTGTAATAGTGGGAATGGAATCTTGCCTGGGTAAAACGCTTTGCGAGCTAAATGAAGCATCACAGAAGAATCTTTACCGATGGAGTACATCATCACTGGGTTATCAAACTCAGCCGCCACTTCACGGATAATATGAATACTTTCCGCTTCGAGCTGTTTTAGGTGGGTTAAACGTTCTTGGTCCATTTCAGTGCTTCCTTTAAGGCTCGCGTTACGAGCAATTCATTACTTGGTCTTGCCAAGCATGGGATTTAACTCATCCACTTGAGTGAATGGGAGTATTGGCACTAGAAGAAAACAGAAGCTTCGTGTTGAGCTATCCTTGCTATTCGTCTGCCTGATACGTCCTTGATATAAGCATTATGACGAGCCTCTCATATTACTGGAAATTCTAAAATTTCATTTTTTATTCGAAAAGCTGATAAGGGATTTAATTTATCGATAAGCAGGTGAAATGAATGGACTAATATTATCGATATCAGTTGCGCATCGATTAAGCAGGTTTGGGAGGCGTCTTGCAGAACACCATAAAGTAATCGATCTAAGTCACGAATTCACATTCGTTGTAATCATTGTTTCATTCCATTTTGTTACATTACGCAACGAATTTTCTACTATCCACTTTGGAGCTACAAAATGAAAGTTGCAATGAAACCTTTGTCATTGGCTGTACTTGCAGGTCTTGGTTTGACTCTAGCAGGCTGTACAACAACACCAGATACCGATGAAGTGATTAAACTACGTGTCGTAGAGACAACGGACATCCATACCAACCTAATGGATTACGATTACTACAAAGACAAGCCATCGAAAAAAATCGGCTTAGCACGTACTGCAACTCTAGTAAAAGAAGCTCAAAACGAAGTAACCAACAGCGTATTAGTTGATAACGGTGACTTGCTGCAAGGTAGCCCAATGGGTGACTACATGGCAGACAAAGGCATCGAAGCTGGTGAGGTTCACCCTGCATACAAAGCTATGAACCAGCTAAGCTACGACGCTGCAAACCTAGGTAACCACGAATTCAACTACGGTCTTGAGTTCTTAGAAGAGTCAATCAACGATGCTGATTTCCCGTACATCAGTGCTAATGTTTACGACGCAAAAACCAAAGAACACTACTTCACGCCTTACATCATCAAGACGCACACGTTTGAAGATACTGCAGGCGTAGAGCATGAAGTAAAAGTCGGCTACATCGGTTTCGTTCCACCACAAATCATGACGTGGGATAAGAAGAACCTTGAAGGTAAAGTAATCGCTCGCGATATCATTGAGACAGCTAACGAGTTAGTGCCTCAAATGAAAGCGGAAGGCGCTGAAGTTATCGTTGCTATCCCTCACTCAGGTGTATCAACGGACCCATACAAAAATGGCGAAGAGAACTCAACGTTCTACCTATCTGAAGTAGACGGCATCGATGCAATCGCATTCGGCCACTCTCACGCCGTGTTCCCAGGTAAAGGTTTTGATGACATCCAAGGCATCGACAACGAAACGGGTACAATGAACGGCGTTGCGGCAGTAATGCCAGGTCGTTGGGGTAGCCACGTTGGTGTTATGGATCTAACACTTGCACAAAAAGACGGTAAATGGGAAGTGGTGAAAGGCCAATCAGAAGCGCGCCCTATCTACGACAAGATCGAGAAGAAATCGCTTGCTGCAGCTGATGAAGGCATCGTAACAGCACTAGAAAAAGACCACGCAGGTACTCGTGAGTTTGTTAACCAACCGATTGGTAAAGCAGACGACGTGATGTACAGCTTCCTGTCTCTAGTACAAGACGATCCAACAGTTCAAATCGTTAACCTTGCACAGAAAGATTACGTTGAGCAGTTCATCCAAGGTGACCCTGACCTAGATGGTACGCCAGTACTTTCAGCCGCTGCACCATTCAAAGCGGGTGGTCGTAAGAATGACCCAGCGAACTTCACTGAAGTTGAATCTGGCCAACTGACATTCCGTAACGCAGCTGACTTGTATCTTTACCCGAACACGCTAGTTGCAATGAAGGTAACAGGTCACGAAGTAAAAGAGTGGCTTGAGTGTTCTGCTGGTCAGTTCAACCAAGTGGATGTTAACTCAACGGCACCACAACAGTTGATCGAGTGGGATAACTTCCGTACTTACAACTTCGATGTTATCGACGGTGTTGATTACCAAATCGACGTAACTCAACCTGCGAAATACGATGCAAACTGTAAAGTGGTTAACCCTGATTCACAGCGTATTGTTGGCCTAACTTACCAAGGTAAGCCAATCGACATGAAGCAAGACTTCCTGATCGCAACCAACAACTACCGTGCATACAGTGCTAAATTCCCAGGTACAGGTGAAGATTTCATCGCATTTGATGCACCAGATGAGAACCGTACTGTTCTTGCAAACTACATCTCTCGCGTAAGCAAAGAGCAAGGTCAAGTAAGCCCAACGGCTGACAACAACTGGTCATTTGCACCAATCAAAACAGATAACAAACTAGATATCCGCTTTGAAACGTCGCCAAGCGAGAAAGCAGCAGAGTTCATCAAAGAGAAGGGTCAATACCCGATGAAACGTGTTGCGACTGACGATGTTGGTTTCGCTGTTTACCAGATTGATCTAACTAAATAGATTGCTTCAGTAATCCATAGTTAACCTTCTAAAAGGCTGAGTTTAACGACTCAGCCTTTTTCTTTTCTTCTCAATATTCACTCCAAAACCTTACGTTTCTAACCCTTTAACATCCTCTGATGCTGCACCGAAACCGCATACCTCAAACCACTCATTGCATTCAATCAGCACAAAAAAGCGCTAATTGTCTGTAAGTTTTTCTCTGCTCCTCGTGTCTATTTAATTTACTACACTCAATGAATGGTCATTAAGCCATTCATCTATAGGATAGAAAAGGACATTTGATGAGCACGGTCGAGAGCATTCAAGCATGGTTACATTCAGGGGAGGAGTCGCTGCTATGGCTGATGCTTGGCATTATCGCGCTTTCTTACCTGCTTGAAGATCTTGCGATTGTTACCGCTGCCGGTTTAGCCACTCAAGGGCTCATTCCTCCTCAATATGCGCTGCTTGCCATTTTCATCGGTATTGCCACAGGTGACTTGGGCCTCTACTACCTTGGAAAATCAGGACGTTACTTCCGAGGCGTTCGATATAAAGCCCTCACCAATAAGTACTTTCGTTCGCTTCGTACCAAATTACGCCAAAACGCATTCAGCAGCCTTTTTGTTATCCGCTTTATTCCTGGGCTACGCACCGTTGGTTTTACCCTGAGTGGCTTTTTCGCCATCCCACTGCCTACTTTCTTATTTGCCGTCATCAGCGCAACTGCGCTCTGGACTGGCATTGTCTTCTCTGCCATCTACTATTTAGGGACATCAGCGTGGCTGCAAGCCTCTGAATATCAATGGATCGTCATTCCGTGTGCCATCGTTTTGCTGTTTATCGGCAATCGATTAATGAATAAAACCTACTCTAGAGGGCTATCATGAGTTCACCGCAAGATATTCGCATCATTCCCGCACATCAAATTAATGCAGGTATGCCTCTGCTTGAAAAAGATACCGTGCGCAGTGTCTCTCCTTATGAGTTTCTTCCGACTTGGTTCTTCTACACGCCAGTGGTCATTCAAAGCCTGATGCAAGGGTTACGGCACTTTGACTGGGCACTTCCGCTCATCGCCAATCCAAGCATTAAGTTAAGTGGCATGGTAGGCGAATCAAAACATGAGATATTGAGCCTTGCCGGATCTTCAAGTCAGCGTTGGATCTCCCCGTTTATTACCCTAACCAAAACGGATCTCAGCAGTAAAAAACAAGCCGAAGATGCACGCAGCGCACTCATACAATCGGATCTTGATTTCCCAATCGTGGCAAAGCCGGATCTTGGCTGTCGAGGTGTTGGTGTTAAGCTGATCAACACACAAGATCAACTTGAGCAGTATGTTGAATCTTTCCCAAATAATGCTCGCTTTCTACTGCAGAAAAAGGCGCCTTATCAAGCCGAAGCGGGTGTTTTCTACGTTCGTTACCCAAACAAAAAGCAAGGTGAGATCATCTCGATCACACTCAAATATGCGCCAATGGTGATGGGTGATGGCAAGTCGACACTTAAACAGTTAATTGAAAATAGCCCGCGTGCTGGGCAGCTTAGTCACCTGTATCTACCAAGGCATGAAGATAAATTGGATCAAGTGCTCGCAGAGGACGAAGAGTTCCAACTCGCGTTTGCAGGCAGCCATAGCCGTGGTTGTATCTTCCGAGATGGTAATCAATACATCACTCAGGCTTTAACCGAACGCTTAGATGAGATATTCGACGACTTCGATGGCTTTCACTTTGGTCGACTCGACGTCAAGTTTAAAGACATGTACAGCCTAATGAACGGTGAGGATTTCACGATTCTTGAGGTCAATGGCGCAAGCAGTGAGGCTGGACATATCTGGGATCGCGACACCCCATTACGAGAGATATTTTCTACGCTACTCCTGCAATACCGCATTCTTTTTGATATTGGCGCTCAGCAAAAACAACGAGGTCACCAATCCCCTCCTTTCAAGAGCTTATTTGCGGCGTGGCAAGAAGAGCGACGTCTTGTTCAACAATATCCGACTACCGACTAACTTTGCACGAGGATCATGAATGAACCCCATAGCCCAACCGAGCGCCCTTACTTCTTTCTCTCCTAGCATCAAGGGAGCGGTAGAGATATTGAATCAGGGTCTAGAGTTTTTGTTAGCGATTTCTGACAGCGATTACCTAACACGAGCAAAGCCACACGTTACAAGCTCTATCGGTGAACATACTCGTCACACACTGGATCTTTTTCACGCCTTGATTTTAAAAGAGGATGAGACCGTTGATTACAACACTCGTCGTCGTGGTCATCCCGTCGAATACGACCGCTCTATTGCAGTCAAAGAGATCCACTATGTGATCAACTGGCTTGAACGATTAGACCGTCGAGATCTCGAAGCGCCTATCATGATCCAAACCGAAGTTTCGATGGACGCTCAAGTGTTCGCAAGCCTGCCTTCAACGCTCGAAAGAGAGGTCACCTTTGCCGCACTGCATGCCAATCATCATTACGCGATGATCAAGGTGATCACCACCTTCCTAGACGTCGAGACCTGCAACACCTTTGGTTATGCCCCAACCACCAACAGCTATCTGAGGGAGCAATAATCATGTGTTCAGTATCTTGGCTGCTTGAAGAGAATGGTTATCAGGTCTTTTTTAATCGTGATGAACAAAAAACACGAGCACTGGCAATGCCACCCAGACAATATCGAGTCAACGGTGTCGATATCATTATGCCACTCGACCCAACTGGCGGCGGTAGCTGGATAAGTATTAATGAGTTCGGGCTTTCGCTGTGCCTACTCAATAACTATCAAGGCTCAGTACCTGTTGGGCCTTTAGTAAGCCGCGGTTTGCTACTTAAAAATCTATCATCGAGTCGTAATATCAGTCAGCTCTCTGAAGCATTTCACAAGCTAGACCTACACTCTTTTGCCCCATTTACCTTACTGGCTTTCGCGCCCAATCTAACCCAACACAATGGTCTGGTTATCGCCTACATGTGGGATGGTATTCAACAGCAAATAGTCGACACAGATTCTCCACTGTTCTCATCCGGTGTTGATTTAGAGCGAGTGCAAGCTTACAGACAAGCAAAATACGATCAGCTTATGGCAACAGGTAAGAATCAACAGAACTTACTTAAGTTTCACTCTCACCATCACAACGAACAACCTCATTTAGCAACCTGTATGCATCGCGAAGACGCACATACAGTGAGCTTTACACACTTACGTAATCTGCATGGCCAAGCCTCTATGTTTTATGCACCCGGCTCACCATGCGAACCCATAAAACCATGCCAGATAAATCAGCAGCGCTTTACCTTTGATTTATCACCCGCAATCAATCTATAGATGGAGTCCATCATGAGAAAACTAATCACCATGGTCATGCTACTTGTTAGCCCGTACGTATTTGCTGCCGATGAAATCTACACTGGTTTCTTTAGCAGTAAGGCGCTCGATGGCTACGATACCGTCGCGTATTTCACTTCCGGTAAGCCCATTGAAGGCAGTAAAAAATTCAGCACTGAGTACAAAGGAGCGGATTGGTATTTCTCTTCTGAAAAGAATCTGACTTTATTTGTTAATAATCCTGAAAAATATGCCCCTCAATATGGTGGCTATTGCGCTTGGGCAGTATCAGCGAAGAGTGACTTTGCACCGGGTGACCCACATCAATGGACGATTGTTGATAACAAGCTTTACCTCAACTACGACCAAGAGATTAAGCAGCGCTGGGAACAAGACCAAGCACAGCATATCCAACAAGCCGATAAAGTTTGGCCGCAACTGATTAAGTAAGGGAATAACGATGACATTCACTCCAGCCAAACATATCCCTGCGGCATTTATCGCGTTTGTGTTTATTCAGTCGTTGTTCTTTAAGTTCACCGGCTCATACGAGACAGAGCATATCTTTGGCACGCTCGCGACATGGTCAGGGCTCAGTTGGTTCGGCTCGTTTGGCGGTTACTTGATTGGATTCGCTGAACTAATTGCAGCCATTTTGCTGTTCACCCGTTGGCATGGTTTGGGTGCCATCATGAGCGTGGGGATCATGAGCGGCGCGATATTTTTCCACCTGTTTACACCGCTCGGTATTCAGATGCCTGAGTTCAATGCAGCGGGTGAAATTGTCGGTTACGACGGCGGATTATTGTTTGGCATGGCATGCCTAGTCTGGTTATGCGGTGCGTTTTTAAGTGTGAAAGATTTCAAGAATCAAGACGGTTTCCTAAACAACTTTAGTCAATAAGGTAGCTTCATTATGATTGATAGTCCTTTTCGTTTACCACGTTACACGCCTTTTGGTTTAGGTGAGTCTGTTGTCGAGTGGGCAACTGGGCTATCTAAGCTAGACCGACTCTATCAAGATCGACCAAACGAGTTATCTAGCTTTGAATTCATGCATCACACCCTGTCAGCGCTCAATATCGACTACTCGGTTTCATCTGGCACCACAGAGAATATCCCGGAAGAAGGGCCAGTGGTGATTGTGGCTAACCATCCACTTGGTGCTATTGAAGGTGTGATCCTTGCCGATCTCGTAGGATCCGTAAGGAAGGATGTGAAGGTGCTGGCGAATGAACTACTTAAACGCCTGCCTGAACTGGATGATCTTTTCATCGGTGTCGATGTCTTTAACAGTAAAGAATCGAAACGCACCAATGCCAAAGCTATTCGAGATGCCAATCGTCATTTGGCTGATGGTGGGCTATTGGTTGTATTCCCAGCAGGTGAAGTATCGAGCTACCGTAAAGGGGCAAAAACACTGACAGACATCGAGTGGAGCAAGTCGGTAGCGAAATTCGTAAAACGTCATCAAGCCACCACTGTTCCTATCTTTATTAATGGTAAAAACAGCGAGCTTTTCTACCAAGCAGGACGGGTTCATCCACTATTAAGAACCGCTCTACTCGGCCGTGAACTTCTTAATAAACAGTCAACGACTATCTCTATCTCGATTGGCTCTTCGATTCCATATTCAGAGATCAAATCGTTTGAAAAAGAGATGGATATCGTCAACTATCTACGACTCAATACCTACCTAATGAGTCAACAAGACAGCCCGAGCACGCCCATCCACGCGCCCTCTTTCGATACCCAAGTGATAGCGCCAATATCACCAGATGTATTGGCAATAGAGATAGGCTCACTTCCTGAAGAGATGAAGCTACTCGAACAAGGCGACTTCGAGGTCTACTGCACGCCTAGCCAATCTATTCCTAACTTGATGCGCGAGATTGGTCGAGTAAGAGAAGAAAGCTTTAGAGAAGTCGGCGAAGGCAGCGGGCTGGCCTGTGATTTAGATGAGTATGACCTTTACTACCATCAACTGTTTGTGTGGAATAAAACCAAGGCAGAACTGGTTGGCGCGTATCGACTCGGTATGGTCGACAAACTCATCGCTGAGCACGGGCTTGATCAGCTCTACTCTCGTAGCCTGTTTAACTACAACCAAGAATTCATTGATACTCTAGAAAACAGCATTGAGCTTGGGCGATCAGTGGTAAGTAAGCCTTACCAAAAGAGCCTGAACTCACTGTTACTATTGTGGAAAGGCATCGCGACCTTTGTGTCTCGTCACCCTCAATACACCCATCTGTTCGGCCCTGTCAGTATCAGTAATGATTACAGCCACAATGCGCGTCTGTTGATCGCGACCACCTTATCAATCCATCACTACGACGAGGAAAAGGCGAATTTGGTTTCACCTTCATCACCACTCAATACCAGCAGTCATGTGTTCTGGCAGAATCACCTGCTCTCTTCACTGGCGAGTGTGCCTCTGCTCTCTAAAGTGTTAGCACGCATGGAGCAAGGTAAAGGCCTGCCGGTGCTGCTGCGCCAATATCTAGGGATGAACGGTAAACTGGTGTGTTTTAATGTCGACCCATCATTTAATGATGCCTTGGATGGCTTGATTGTGGTGAACCTTAAAAAGGTACCACTGAAGACTCTGGGTAAATACATGGGCAGAGAGCTTGCTCAAGACTATCTAGAGCAACATGCTCAACGCTGATTTCGCCTACTCTGTACCTACACTCAAATAAGTGCGATGATTTCGACACTTATTTGGGTTAGGTTATTTTCATGCACACCTCTTTTATCGAACAACTACAAAGCTTCGACTTCTCAGAAAGCCAGATTGAATCTCTAGTTGCTGTCGCCAAGCCACTTGAACTGCCAACAAGACACATCTTGATCAATCAAGGTGAGATGGCGAGTTCAATCTACTTTGTACTTGAAGGCTTGTGCCACGCCTGCTACTTGACCAATGACGGTAAGCAATACAGCAAAGAGTTCTATTGGGAACAAGATTGGATCATCGGCTTTGAGAGTCTGATAAAAAGCCAAGCGTCCCCTTACCTATTAGAAACGCTGACTCCCATCACCATGTTAGAGCTGCCAATGAATGCGGTTATCGAGTGGCGTGCATCAAATAATCCTTTGTATTTAAAGCTGTTAGAAACACAACTGATGCATAAGGAAAACAAAGAACGCTTCATGCTGCTCTATACACCAGAGCAACGCTATCAGCTGTTCTGCGAGCACTATCCCGACCTTGAGCAGCGCTTGAATGACAATCAAATTGCAGCCTACCTAGGAATAACCGCAATCAGCCTGAGCAGAATTAAAGGTCGAATTAACAATAGTTAATGCCAACAATCATCGCGCATAGTACATTCAGAGCATCGATAATCTCTGGATGTAAACATGATCACTTGGCACTCAATTCCCTTTTCTGAACTCTCAACACAACAGCTTTATCAACTACTTAAATTAAGAGTCGATGTATTTGTGGTGGAGCAAACTTGTCCTTATCCAGAACTCGACGGTAAAGATACACTCGCAGGTGTTGAGCACCTGCTTGGCTATTCTGATGAAGAGTTGGTAGCGTGTGCACGTTTATTACCACCAGGTACCTCTTACGACAACACCAGCATCGGCCGAGTCGCAACCAAGCAATCAGCAAGAGGTGATGGCTTGGGACATCAATTAATCAAAGAAGCATTAACACGCTGCGAGGCTCTTTGGCCAAATACGGCCATTGATATTGGCGCGCAGCAACACCTAGAAAACTTCTATGCGAGCCACGGCTTCAAGACCATCTCGGCTATGTACCTCGAAGATGACATTCCTCATATAGACATGAGATTAGAAAAATAATGACGAATATCACTGCCGGTATTCTATTGTTGGTTGCAGGTAACTTGTTTGCCTCACTTTCCGACGTAGCGGTAAAGCTGTTAAATGGCGAAGTACCGCCCTTGCAGTATATTTTTTTCCGACAGTTGATATCTCTGCTCATCATCACCCCTTTGTGGCTTCAGCAGAAAAAAGAACAACGACGCTTACAGCAGGCTAAGGTAACCTTCATTCGAGGTCAGTTAATTCTGATCGGCAGTGGATGTATGGTGGTCGCGATCACTCACTTGTCTTTAGCAACCGCCAACGCAGTATTTTATGTCGCGCCTTTACTGATGTTGCCGCTCTCAATGTTGCTATTGAAAGAGCAACCGGCACTCGGAAAGGTTATCGCCACAACCATAGGTTTTATTGGCGCATTGATTGTTTTGAGGCCATCACAATTTCATTGGGCAGCACTGTTTGCTTTGGGGACAGCACTCACCCTCGCACTATTCAATGTATTGGTAAGAAAGCTTCCTAGTGAGCAAACGGTGGTCACTACGCTGTGGTGGACAACCTTATTCTCTATTCCAGCCTCATTAGTACTGTGCTTCTTATACTGGCAGCCGGTATCTGTGGAGCATTTGGGATACATAGCATTAAGTGCGACGCTAATCTTAAGCTACAACGGCCTTGCGGTTGCTGCCTATCAAAAAGCACACTCTAGCCAAGTTGCCTTGGCTGAGTATTCAGGATTGGTGTTTGTCGCGCTAATAGGTGCAATATGGTTCGATGAGATTCCGGATACATTAACCTTTATCGGAATCATGCTTATCATCTTGCCACTCGCCCCTTTCAAGCGACCAAAAAAAAGAGCTAATGCTTAGCTCTTTTCTATCGTTTATCTGTGTCTGGTGAAGCGCTTTAACTCAGGCTCACTATTCATCTACTTACTGCGACCAAAGCCACCATCGGATAAGCGGAAGAACATCACCGAAGTGTCGCCTTTCTCTAGCTGAAGAATGTCCAACTGCCCAGTTTCAGCAAGTTTGAAACGAACCAGCTGGCCTTTACGAATCTGACTAAGTGGCTTATCTGCACCTTCAATACGCACTAACGCATTCAAGTCAGACAATGGCAAATCGTTGTTTCGAAAAACCTGCGCTAACGTATCCCCTTGCTTAACAAGGTACTCCTGCCAATTTTTGTTACTCGGTTCTGATGAACTGCTCTTGGCATTTTGCTGTTCGCTTAAGCCGACGGTGTTTATTTCAAGCTCAACGCGCGATGTTGTTGGAGCTGTGTCTACTTTAGGTTCTGGTAGTGGCACAAAAAGTAATATCAGTACGATCGGAGAAATCACCATCAACAGTCTTTGGTGTAACTTCGGCAATGAACCCCAAGTTTGCGCTGTCGAGGTTTTCATTTTCTTCACATCGATCGAACTCAATTTCTCTTTGACCTGATTCAGTCGATCCTTGAATTCTGCTAAGTGGTCAACTTTCTGTTTTTTCTTTTGACGACGATTCATACCACTGCGTCCTATACATTGAATAACTACAGTATAAAAACCAAAGTACCAACAGTATAGATCTTTCCGTCACAACAAGGCCCAAAGCGAGAAAATTGACATGGCTGTGATTTGGGCACGGTAAAGCGCAAGTGATCAGGGACTAGCCGTTTCTTCACGCTGCTAATACTGGTATTCTTACCCTTTTCGTACTGACAAAAAGAGTGACTTTTCATGTCTGAAGTAAAATTTGAAACTGTAGAGCAAAAAGCTAGCTACGGTATCGGTCTACAAATGGGCCAACAACTTGCTGGTTCTGGTCTTGAAGGCCTAAACGTTGACGCAATCGCTGCTGGTATCGCAACAGCTCTAGTTGGCGACATGCCAGCTATCGAAGTTGACGAAATCAACAACGCACTACAAGAGCTACACACTCGTGGTGAAGCTGCACGTCAAGAACTAGCTAAAGCTGCTGCTGCTGACGGCGAAGCTTTCCTAGCTGACAACGCTCTTCGTTCAGAAGTAACGGTTCTTGAGTCTGGTCTTCAGTACGAAGTACTAACTGAAGGTACTGGCGAAATCCCAACTGCAGACAAGCAAGTACGTGTTCACTACCACGGCGAACTAACTGACGGTACTGTTTTCGACAGCTCTGTATCTCGCGGTCAACCTGCTGAATTCCCAGTAACTGGCGTAATTCAAGGTTGGGTACAAGCTCTACAAATGATGCCTGTTGGCTCTAAGTGGAAGCTATACATCCCTCAAGATCTAGCATACGGTGAGCGTGGCGCAGGTGCTGCAATCCCACCATTTGCTGCTCTAGTATTTGAAGTAGAACTTCTAGCAATTCTTTAATTTTTATAAAAACCTTTAGTAAAACAAAATACTATAGGCAAATAAAATTGAAATAATCCAACGGCGATGTCACTACATCGCCGTTTTTCGTTTATAGTGAAAGAGTAAATTACTTTATTACTTAAGGACGAATAATGAAGAAAGTACTCATCACAGTTTTAAGCAGCCTAGCTGTTGTTTCTTGCGCTAGCACTAGCGACTCTGAACAAACCAGTTCATCATCAGATACCAACTATTCCCAACTATCACAAACTGCACTAATGGCAGCAGTGAATATGTGGTCTCAGCAGAACGAAACAACGCCACTAGTGGATACGGTAGCTGACCAAGCTTCTGTTACCAGCGACCAAGCAGTTGGCGGTATTGGTTCAATGTTGGCCCTTGCACAAAACTCACTTGGCACAGCCGACAACAAAGAACTCGCGACACTAATTCCGGGTATGTCGAGCCTTGAGTCTACGGGTCTATCATCGCTACTAAGCTCACAAGGTGCCGTTGAAAGTGCATTTTCTGGATTAGGTATGGATCCATCAATGGTTACAACATTTGCGCCAATTATTCTTCAAGCACTGCAGTCACAAGGTGCAACGAGCGGCCTGATGGATTCACTTTCAGCTATATGGCAATAATCGTTAGTATTAATAGCTAGCTTAAAATTTGATAAGGGCACTTCGGTGCTCTTTTTTTTTGCGTGGAAGAAAAGATATTTGAGATACGAGATACGAGATACGAGATACGAGATACGAGATACGAGATACGAGATACGAGATAAATGGGGAGTTTAAAAAGGTTGTTGGGGTAATACAAAGGGAAGAAAAAAAATATCGTGGCATAGCCGGGGGGACTATACCACGGGTGCCAATGACACCTTCGCTTGCTGCCGGAGTGATATAGCAAAGCCATATCACCTCTGGAATAAAATTAAAGAGAAGTAGTTTCTCTTCGATGGAGTAACTATACGTCCAGGTACTTATTTTACTTATAAAATTAACGACAGATGCCTATGAGAAAACCGACATTATTTTAAGTGATTGATAGTTAATGATTTGTTGTTGGTTGGGAGGGTTTGTACTAGTGAGGTAGTTCTCGCTAGTTGTTGAAAGTAACGTTTTTGACGTAAACGTTTTTGACGTAAACGTTTTTAACGAAATTTACGAGTATGTATTTTCGAAAACATTGATTTCACACAATAGAATTGTGGGCATGTATGTGTATCATAGCGTTAATAACAATCTTTCTCATTATCAGTCACGAATTGGGTACTTATGAAACTCTCACAGCTAGAGCAAGGAAAGGCGGCTTCTATTGTTGCACTAACAGGTTTAACACCAGACGTAAGGAAGAAACTTATGGTCATGGGTATGTTGCCAAAAACCGAGGTGACGCTTATCCGCCGTGCACCGATGGGTGACCCGCTTCAAGTTGAAGTGAGAGGTGTTTCTATCGCCATTCGTGAAAGCATTGCAGAACAAATCGAGGTTATCTAAATGGATTATCAAGTTCTTACCGTTGGTAACCCGAATAGTGGTAAAACAACACTGTTCAACGCACTGACTGGTGCCAAGCAGCACGTTGGTAACTGGGTTGGTGTTACTGTCGAAAAGAAGACGGGTTTATACTCGCACGCAGGTGATCAGTTTCAACTAACGGATTTACCGGGTATCTATGCACTAGACAGTGGTAATGATGCGAACAGCATCGATGAATCTATCGCGTCTCGCGCTGTTTTAACTCACCCAGCAGATGTGATCATCAATGTTGTCGACGCTAGCTGTCTAGAACGAAGCTTATACATGACATTACAACTACGTGAGTTGGGTCGCCCAATGATCGTTGTGTTGAACAAAATGGATGTATTGAAGCGCGAACGTCAGGTGATTAACCTTAAAGCGCTAGAGAAAGAGCTAGGTTGCCCAGTTCTAAGCTTGTCTGCAAACGACAAAGGTCAAGTGGTTCGCTTTAAAGAGCGTCTGCATAAACTGCTTGTTCAAGGTGTGAGCCTTGACCCTATCTTAATTGATTACGATGCCGCGTTAGAAGCTCTTATCCCTTCTGTTGAGTCACAATTTGATGATGCTGACGTATCTCACCGAGCGCTCGCGATTCGTGCTTTAGAAAATGATTACTTGGTATTGAATGGACTGGCTCCACAAACTCGCACTCAAATTGATAGCGTGCGTCTTGGTGCCGATTTCGATATTGACCTTGCTGTTGCTGACGCTAAATACACTTTCTTACATGACCTTTGTAAACGTGTTCGTCGCAGCGAAGGCAAACTAAGCCGTAACTTTACAGAGAAAGCAGACCAATTCATTTTGAACAAATGGGTCGGTATTCCTTTCTTCTTCGTCATCATGTACCTAATGTTCATGTTCTCTATCAATATCGGTAGTGCGTTTATCGATTTCTTCGATATTGGTGTTGGGGCAATATTAGTTGATGGTGGACACCACTTATTAGATGGCCATTTACCAGTTTGGTTAGTCACTGTACTTGCTGATGGTATTGGCGGTGGTATCCAAACAGTTGCGACCTTTATTCCTGTTATCGCTGCGCTTTATCTATTCTTAGCGGTACTAGAAAGCTCAGGCTATATGGCTCGTGCTGCATTCGTACTTGATAAAGTGATGCAGAAGATTGGTTTACCGGGTAAAGCATTTGTCCCACTTGTACTGGGCTTTGGTTGTAACGTGCCTTCAATCATGGCAACTCGTACTCTTGACCAAGAGCGCGAACGTAAACTGGCAGCATCAATGGCGCCGTTTATGTCATGTGGTGCTCGTTTGCCGGTATACGCACTGTTCGCAGCGGCGTTCTTCCCTGGTGCAGGACAAAACGTAGTATTCGCTCTGTACATCATGGGTATCGTTGCTTCTGTGTTTACGGGCCTTTTCCTGAAAAACACGATCTACCCAGGTAGTAGCGATAGCTTAGTGATGGAAATGCCAGATTACGAATTGCCGACAGTGCAAAACGTAATGCTAAAAACTTGGCAGAAGCTGAAGCGTTTCGTACTTGGTGCAGGTAAAACAATCGTGATGGTTGTGGCTATTCTAAGCTTCCTAAACTCTCTAGGTATGGACGGTAGCTTTGGTAACGAAGACAGCGAAAACTCAGTACTGTCTAAAGCGGCTCAGGTTGTAACACCTGTATTCCAACCAATTGGTATTACTGAAGAGAACTGGCCTGCAACGGTTGGTATCATCACAGGTATTTTCGCTAAAGAAGCTGTTGTAGGTACATTAAATAGCCTATACACAACGCCTTCTGATGAAGAAGCGGCTGAGTTTGACTTAGCAGCAAGCCTGCAAGAAGCGGTAATGACAATCCCTGAAAACCTAGCCGGTTTGAGCTACTCAGATCCATTAGGTATTGAAGTTGGCGACTTGTCTGATTCTAATTCTGTAGCAGCTGACCAAGAAGTCGATACCTCTATCTTTGGTAACTTGAAAGACAAGTTTGTATCTGGTCATGCGGCGTTCGCTTACTTGATTCTTATCCTGCTTTACACGCCTTGTGTGGCCGCGATGGGTGCTTATGTTCGTGAATTTGGTCAGACGTTTGCACGCTTCATCGCGGTTTGGACGATGGCTCTTGGTTACTTTGGTGCGACTTTCTACTACCAAGCGGCAAACTTTGCTGCGCATCCTGTGACAAGTGCAGTATGGATGGTGGCGATTGCTGGTGGTTTTGTGGTGACGTATCGCGTCTTCAAAAAAGTGGGTAGTAAGCAGAAAGCACTAGAGGTGCAAGTAGTATGATTTTAACTGAACTTCATCAATACATTGATAGCCACGGCGTTGCGGCTCGTAAAGAGCTCGCTGCAAAGTTTGGCATGAGTGAAGATGGCGTCGATGCGATGCTGAGTGTGTGGGTCAAGAAAGGGAAAGTTTCTCGCTTGGTCGATACGAATAAGCATGGTCATACAACGCGTATTCGCTACACCATCAGCAAGCAAGATGGTTTGTCGCTTAACGTGATGATGTAGTTCAGATCTTCAAACTCTCGTTGAAAAAGGCGAGATTAGAAAATGACAAGGCCGCTTATCTAAGATGAGCGGCTTTTTGTTATGTGTCTTTTCTGAAGTGTTTTGCTTTTAAGCTCAACGAAATCAAGTCGAATTATGCTTTCTTGAAGATAGAGCTCAGTGACAGAACGTTTTGGATACGAGTCAGGATAGCAGCTTGATCTTCTTCATTGCGCTGTTCACCTTTGGTATTTCCCCATACTGGGCCAGGCCAAGCAATGTCGTCTTTAAAGCGTGCAATATGGTGAATGTGCAGTTGTGGCACCATGTTACCCAGCGCACCAAGGTTCAATTTGTCTGGTTGGAACGTGGCTTCTAGTGCTTGGCTTACCGCCTGAGATTCATGCAGGAACTGCTGTTGCTCTTTCATTGGTAAGTGGTGCAACTCTTTTAGGTTGGCACGTTTTGGTACCAAGATAACCCAAGGCACTGCGTTATCTTTGTGTAGCAGGGCTAAGCTCAGTGGAAATTCGCCGATAAGTGTGGTGTCTTTCGCAAGTTGCGGGTGAAGTTCGAAGCTCATGATCTTTCCAATTAATTGTTTTACATGAGTATAAGGGCGGAGTTTGAATGTGGCTAGGGCTTACGTTCTCAATAAGCAGATTCCCTATCACGTTCGTGCCTCACTGTAGGGAATGACGTTTGGGGAAGTGATGGTGTATTGCTTTGCTAGTGTTACGCGCCTAGAGGTGGATTCTCAATGACGTTGGTTCTTCACTAAAGGAAGTGACGATTGGAGAGAGTGATAACGAATTGGTTTTCTGTTGTTACGTGTTTTAGGGGACTCCCTATCACGTTCGTGCCTCACTGTAGGGAATGACGTTTGGGGAAAGTAATAACGATTTGGTGTGACTTGATGGCGCATTATTGATGCTGTCTTGGAATTACTAAACCTATTCTCGTCATCTCCTAGAGCGACGAAGGAGCGTAATAGGAGATCTCGTGCTGTGTCGGTTAGCTAATCGTATAAATAATCGAGTAAACAAACCTCCAGATAAAACAAAAGGTTGACGCTTTCACGCCAACCTTTTTAATTTTCTCGATTCTCGAACCGCTTACATGCGCTCTAGAGTGTCGATACCTAGAAGCGATAGACCTTGTTTGATCGTTTTCGCTGTTAGTGCAGCAAGCTTCAGACGGCTCTGCTTAACAGCTTCGTCTTCAGCAACTAGGATAGGGCACGCTTCGTAGAAGCTAGAGAATTGACCAGCTAGTTCGAACAGGTAGCTACACATGATGTGTGGTTGACCTTCACGAGCAACAGACTGAACTGCTTCTTCGAATTGTAGAAGTTTCGCGATAAGTGCTTTCTCTTTCTCTTCAGTGATTTTGATTTCACCTTCGAGAGAGTCCATAGAAATACCAGCTTTAGCAAATACAGAAGCAACACGAGTGTATGCGTACTGCATGTACGGTGCTGTGTTGCCTTCGAATGCAAGCATGTTGTCCCAATCGAACACGTAGTCAGTTGTACGGTGCTTAGAAAGGTCTGCGTACTTAACGGCTGCCATAGCAACTGTGTTGGCGATCGCTTTCTTCTCGTCTTCTGCTAGTTCTGGGTTCTTAGATTCGATTAGCTGCGCTGCACGAACTTCGGCTTCATCAAGAAGATCAGCAAGACGAACAGTACCGCCTGCACGAGTCTTGAATGGCTTACCATCTTTACCTAGCATCATGCCGAATGCGTGGTGCTCAAGAGAAACAGATTCTGGGATGTAACCTGCTTTACGAACGATAGTCCAAGCTTGCATTAGGTGTTGGTGCTGACGTGAGTCGATGAAGTAAAGTACGCGGTCTGCGCCTAGTTCTTCAAAACGGTATTTTGCACAAGCGATATCTGTTGTTGTGTAAAGGAAGCCGCCGTCACGTTTCTGGATGATAACGCCCATTGGGTCGCCATCTTTGTTTTTGTATTCGTCTAGGAATACAACCTGTGCGCCGTCATCTTCTTTAGCAAGACCTTGCTCTTTTAGGTCAGCAACGATAGTTGGAAGCATGTGGTTGTACATGCTTTCGCCCATTACGTCATCACGTGTTAGAGAAACGTTTAGACGATCGTAGTTGCGTTGGTTTTGAATCATTGTAACGTCAACAAGCTTCTTCCACATCTCTGCGCAGAACTCGTCGCCGCTTTGCAGTTTAACAACGTAGCCACGTGCTTTAACTGCGAACTCTTCGTCTTCATCGTAAAGCTTTTTAGATTCACGGTAGAAGCCTTCAAGGTCAGCAAGTTCCATTGAAACTTCGCCAGACTCAGCCTGAACGCGCTCAAGGTTTGCGATAAGCATACCAAATTGAGTACCCCAGTCGCCGATGTGGTTAGCACGGATAACGTTGTGGCCTAGGAATTCAAGAGTACGAACTACCGCATCACCGATGATCGTTGAACGTAGGTGACCAACGTGCATCTCTTTCGCAACGTTTGGTGCAGAGTAATCCGCAACAATTGTTTGTGTTTCTGCTACTGCAACACCAAGGCGAGAATCAGCCAATGCTGCGTCTGCTTGTTGAGCTAGGAAAGCTTCATCTAAGAAGATGTTAAGGAAACCTGGGCCTGCGATTTCTACTTTAGAAGCGATACCGTCTAGGTTTAGAACGTCCAATACTTTTTGAGCAAACTCTCGAGGATTAGTGCCTAGTCGCTTAGCAACGCCCATAACGCCGTTTGCTTGGTAGTCACCAAATTGTGGTTTTGCAGATTGGCGAACAGCCGCAGGAGAGCCTGCAGGTGCGCCAGCGGCTTCTAGAGCCTGAGATACTTTGTCATTAATAAGTGCTTGGATATTCACACGCGTTTCCTTCAATTCAAGGATGATAAGAGTGGCCGTTATTTCGAGGTCATTAAATTGGTTAATTATGCGTCTAGTTAACGATTTAATGCCGAAATGAACAACAGACACTGTTTAAGTTCACAAAAATGGCGTTAATCATACCAATTTTGTGGGGTTTCTTATAGGTCGAATTGATAGAAAATTAACATTTCCTGAGTGGTTTTTGACAATCGACTTTTAGCAAGACGCGTTTGCATGTTTAAGGAGCGAAAAGAACATAGTTATTGAGTATTTTTTGTAAAAGCAACGCTTGTTGCAAAAGGCAAAACTGATAACATGCAGCCATTATTTGGAGAACACAGACAATGATGATGAGCCTGAAGCAAGCTGAACTAGAACCACAACAAATGATCGCCCGCCTTGATACCTTTATGGCAAAAATCGAGAACCTAGGAAATACATTGGGTTTGGATTTAAGCTTTGCTCAAGCCGATCATATTGCTCTTCGAATCAATGAAACTGAGCTAGCGAAATCAGCCCATCAAGCGTGGTCTGAGTACGGCTCTACGATTTCAGAGGCGATGATCAATGGTCGTCCAATTGTGGTGTTGGCTTTCGATGAACCCTTGCAAAGCCTTGGCTGGAGCATTGAATGTTTAGAGCTGCCATATCCAGCAGAAGGTAAGATTTACCCAAGCCAAGATTGGGAACATGTAGAGTTTGTGATTCCGTCTCATGCTCAAACGGCTGATGAGTACTTAGCGGATCTTAAAGAAACTTACCCGCAGTTCGCTGCTAACTTTGAAACGCTGGCTGAGCAAGGCGTTAAGATCAAACTTTCTAGCCCGAAAGGCGAGGGTGAACGTTTGAATAACCCAACAGTGGCTTTTAAACATCAAGGGATTTGCATCAAGCTACATCCACACTCTTTGAAGAAGATTGTGGAATCAGAACAGGCGTAATTTGAGCAGAGAGTTGCTAGGAAAGAGATTCCTGATCTCGCCTAGGCTCGTCGGAATGACGGGGTATTCGATGGTGTTTGCCAGAGTCTCTCTTTGGATACTGACAGACTGAGCGTTCGAGGGCGTATGTTAGAGCTTATAGCTAGAAGATTCGTCACCGAGTTCGTCATTCCCGATAGCGACGAAGGAGCGTAATTGGGAATCTCGTAAAGCGAGTCTGATCATCAGATACAAAAAAACGCGCGATGGGCTGTCCCTATTGCGCGTTTTTTATTGAGTTCTAATTGGAAGTCTTACCGGAAATCGAATATCCGACTTACAGAATCACAGTCTTGTTACCGTAAACAAATACATGATCATTGATCACCTTGTTTAACGCCTTACTTAATACATTTTTCTCTACGTCACGACCGGCTTGCGCCATGTCTTTCGCGCTGAAGTTGTGATCCACAGGGATAACATCTTGCTTGATGATTGGACCTTCATCCAAGTCATTAGTCACAAAGTGCGCTGTAGCACCAATGATCTTTACGCCGCGCTCATACGCTTGTTGGTATGGCTTTGCGCCAATAAATGCTGGTAAGAAGCTGTGGTGGATATTAATGATCTTGTGGTTGTACTTTTCAACAAATCCTGGAGTCAGCACTCGCATGTACTTAGCCAAAACAAGGTAATCCGCCTCGTATTGATCAATCACTTCTAGCATCTTCTTCTCATGCTCTTCACGGTTTAGCCCTTCGTGAGAAACATGGTGGTAAGGGATGTCAAAACGCTCGGTTAGGCTTTGTAGAATGTCGTAGTTACCGACAACGGCCGCGATTTCAACGTCTAAGCTGCCATCGAAGTTCTTCATTAGAATGTCGCCAAGGCAATGTGCTTCCTTGGTCACGAGTATCACAACACGCTTGCGAGATGAATCAACAAGCTTACGTTTCGTGTTTGCTGGCAGGGCTTGGTCTAAATCGGCAAGCAAGGTTTCATCATTGAAATACCCTTCAAGCTCGGTGCGCATAAAGAAGTGGCCACTTGTGTTATCTACGAACTCATTGTTGTGAATAATATTGAGTTGGTGCTTATAACAAATGTTGGTGATCTTAGAGATGAGGCCCGGGGCATCAGTACAATGTGTTAGTAAAGTTTTTCTTTCCATTTGCATCTTACTTCCATGAAATATTTTTATTCTTCAAATTAAATGCAGGCCGTCGAACGGTGAACTGAGCCGCAATATCACCGTTATAATTAATCTATTATCAAGTTGGTTTCAACAAATTCTGCTGCTGATTTATCGCTTTGATAAATTGTTTGATATAGAAATATCAGTTTTTAGATAGAAAAACAGGCAGAAGCTTCATTTTTAAAAGTTTTGACCGTAGTACGCATTTGAACTTCAACCGAGGCATTTACGCCTTGGCCAAAAATAGAGGTGATACTTATGGATAAAGAGTTACTAGCTAAAAAACTGTACTGCAAGCGAGTGAATTCATTGGCAAGAGGTACCGAGTTAGATGGCCATGTTCTAGATGAAATGTGGGAAAGTAAGACCTCACCAACCGATGCAGCGAAAGCCATACAGCCCGGTGATAACCATTTTGAAGGTGCTCCATGGTTGTCACGTTATCTAGGTCGAAAATAAAAACGATTCTCTAATTCCTACTTCTTCAATTCTTACCTTCGCGGTAACTTAAGTCACGTCAAACTAAACCCAACACCTCCGGTGCGAAGTCATTCTTGATTCGCGCCGGCTCACTAAACCTGCCATAATTCGCCTTCTATTTTTCTAAACTTCGTACTCTATGATATCTAAAACGTTTTCTGCTGATGGTGCTCTGGGTAAAGCGATCCCCGGGTTTCAACCACGACAAGCTCAGCTAGACATGGCTGAAGCGGTTTCACAAGCGATTGAGAAACAGAGCCAATTAGTTGTTGAAGCGGGAACGGGTACCGGTAAGACCTTTGCTTACTTAGTGCCAGCGCTGCTGAGTGGTAAGAAAACCATCATTAGTACGGGGTCTAAAAACCTTCAAGAACAGCTGTTTCACCGAGATTTACCCTTGATGGTCGATGCGCTTGGCTTTTATGGTCAAGTTGCGTTACTCAAAGGGCGTTCAAACTATTTGTGTTTGGATAGGCTCAGCCGTCAAATGATCGAGAGTCATGGTGCTCATACCGACCCAACACTGCTGGCTCAGTTAGTCAAAGTGCGTAGTTGGTCGTCATCCACTCAAACGGGTGATTTGGGGGATTGTGATGATATTGCCGAAGACAGCCCGGTTATCCCGACGATTACCTCGACCAATGACAACTGCTTAGGTAAAGAGTGCCCAAGCTACACCGATTGCTTCGTGCTGAAAGCGCGTAAAAAAGCGATGGACTCTGATGTGGTTGTGGTAAACCACCACTTGTTCTTAGCGGATTTGGCGATTAAAGAGACCGGATTTGGTGAGCTGATTCCTGAAGCTGATGTGTTTATTTTCGATGAAGCGCATCAACTTCCTGACATCGCCAGCCAGTACTTCGGACAATCGGTTTCCAGTCGACAGATCCAAGAGTTAGCCAAAGACATTGAAATCGCTTACCGAACTGAAGCCAAAGACATGCGTCAGCTACAGAAAGTAGGGGATAGGCTCGTTCAATCGTCAGCCGACCTGCGTATTGTGCTTGGTGATACCGGCTTTCGCGGTAACTGGCGTGAAGCCTTGAAATCCGAGTCGATTGCACGAGAGTTGGTTCGTTTGCAAGATGCGCTGCAACTTGCGGTTGATGTATTGAAGTTAGCACTTGGGCGAAGCCAGCTGTTAGACACGGCTTTCGAACGCGCAAACATGATTAAGTCACGTATTGAGCGTGTGTGCGATGTGTCGATCACTGGCTATTCGTATTGGTATGACACTACACCGCGCCACTTTGCTTTGCACATCACACCGCTTTCCGTCGCCGATAAATTCCACGAACAGATTGAGCTGAAACCGGGCGCTTGGGTGTTTACCTCTGCAACCTTGGCGGTATCGGACGATTTCGACCATTTCACCTCACGCTTGGGACTAAAACCGTCGGCACAGTTTTCACTGCCAAGCCCGTTTGACTATCCGAATCAGGCGCGCTTATGTGTACCTCGTTATCTTCCTGAACCGAATAGCCCAGGCTTAGCCGATAAGTTAGTAAGAATGCTGACCCCAGTGATTGAGCAAAACCAAGGTCGCTGTTTCTTCTTATGTACTTCACACAGCATGATGAAAGAGTTGGGGGAGCGATTCCGTGAAACCCTCTCGGTTCCAGTTCTGCTGCAAGGTGAGACAAGTAAGCAAAAAACCTTAGCCGAATTCATGGAATTAGGTAACGCATTGCTGGTGGCTACTGGTGCTTTCTGGGAGGGGATAGATGTTAGGGGCGACGCATTAAGCTGTGTTATCATCGATAAATTGCCCTTTACGGCCCCTGATGACCCTTTACTTAAGGCTCGAATCGAGGACTGTAAGTTAAAAGGGGGTGATCCTTTTGCACAGGTACAGTTGCCAGACGCCGTGATTACCTTGAAACAGGGTGTCGGCCGATTGATACGTGACAAGCGCGATAATGGCGCTTTGATTATTTGCGATAACCGATTGGTGACTCGCGATTACGGTGGCATATTTTTGGCGAGTTTACCGCCTATCCCACGTACCCGTGACTTAGGGGTCATTAAAGAATTCTTAGCTAAAGACCATTCAACCGCTGCTGATTAATTGGCATTGTTGAGTTTAGCCATTATTTTTAGATTAGATAACAGATATTTGAGACACAAATGAGCGCGAAAATTCTTGCAGTAGATACCGCAACTGAAAACTGTTCAGTTGCATTAGTAATGGGTGACCAGGTGTTCGCACGTAGCGAAGAGGCTCCTCGAGACCATACGAAAAAAATTCTACCTATGGTGGATGAAGTACTGAAAGAAGCGAATGTCGCTTTAACCGATATCGATGCTATCGCGTTTGGCCAAGGCCCAGGCAGTTTCACGGGTGTACGTATTGGTATTGGTATTGCTCAAGGCTTAGCTTTTGGTGCTGATTTACCGATGATCGGTGTCTCTACACTGGCAGCGATGGCGCAAGGCAGCTACCGTAAATTTGGTGAAACTCATGTTGCGACAGCAATTGATGCGCGTATGAGCGAAGTGTACTGGGCGCGTTACAGCCGCGAACAAGACGGTCGTTGGACTGCGATTGATGCCGAATGTGTAACGCCACCAAGTGAATTGGCTGCGCAGTTAGAAGCAGATTCTGAAACATGGGCGAAAGTCGGTACCGGTTGGGAAGCTTACTCTGAGCATATGGATACACTAGCGATCAACACCAAAGCGTGTGAAGTGCTATTCCCAGAAGCTCAAGATATGGCGTTCCTTGCTCAATTCGCTTATGCAGAAGGTAAAGCGGTTGCAGCAGAAGAGTCTGAGCCAGTTTATCTTCGTGACAAAGTGACTTGGAAGAAACTGCCAGGTCGCGAATAATTTTTACAAGGTTCTGATGCAAATTAGGTCTAAATGCGTATTATTTAGATTTGAGAGGGCAGATATTTAGTCATGGTATCAATTAACAACTTACCTCCTTCTTCGACAGGCAGCACGTCTAAGCCGAATCGAATCAAAAAGAAGGAGCAGGCAAAAAAATCTGATGCTAGCACTGCTGTTGGGCAACCGACTAAGGTGGCTAATGCTGTTTCTCACTCTATTCGTCAAGTTAAAGAGTCTGAACTACACAAGGCTCAAATCCAGTATGATCTTCCAGAAGGCCGAGGACGTAAGGCTATGGAAGAGTATATGGACGTAATGAATCAGGCGAAGAAAGAAGAACTTGCAAAGCTTATCGGTGTCGATATCTACATCTAGAGCTTCTTATTAATGCCTGTTTAAGGACCAGAACCATGTCAAATTATCTCTCTAAATTACGCTTAATAGCCTTTTCTCTTGGTGTCTTGGTACTTGCCGGGTGTTCATCACTTCCTAGCGAGCTTGAAGCAAAATCAGAGCCTGTGATTAGCGATTACCAACAATGGGTCGACCAACTACCGGACGCGAAAAGTGTTCGATTAGGTGGTGTTATCTCTAAAGTGACCAACTTGAAAGACAGGACTCGAATCGAAGTCGCTAATATGCCGATTTCGAGTAGCGGTAAGCCTGATCTAGATGCAGAGCCAAGCGGACGTTTTGTTGGTTATATTGAAGGGTACGTTGAGCCTCTAAGTTTTGCTGAAGGTCGTCTGATTACGTTAGTAGGCCAGTCAAGCGGGAGTGAAGATGGAAAAATAGGGGAATACCCTTACACCTTCCCTGTGATGAAAGTGGATAACCAACGACTGTGGAACATTACTGAGCGCGTTGTTGTTAACGATTTTGCACCAACTTACTACTCGTGCAGAAGTTTACATTGTCGCAGTTTTCAAACGATGCCAAGACAAGGTCGAGTGATACAGGACGTAGAGTAGTTAACTTTATTCGACGTTGATTGCGCAAACAGATGGAACTAAATGTTTGATGATTGAAAAGTCATACTCCCTCGCGAGCGGGACGCTTGCAACACAACAGATTGGCAACCCACAAACGACCGCAACGACGGTCGTTTTTATTCATGGGTGGTTGGACAATTCGTCCAGTTTTAACCAGGTTATGCAGCAAGTCGCCAAGCTTGCTCCCAATGCTCACCTTGTAGCTATCGACCTCTTCGGACACGGCTTCTCGTCGCACAAATCGGGAAGTTACTACCCATTTCATGATTATATTGATGACTTGCATCAGTTGGTGACTAAATTATCGCCAAACAGACTGGTACTGGTAGGACATTCACTTGGTGCATTGATAGCAAGTTGCTATAGTGCCGCCTTTCCTGAAAAGGTGTCAGGATTAATTCAAATTGAAGGTCACGGACCTCTTTCTGAAGCTCCCCACGAAACAGTCTCTCGCTTGAGGGATGGGGTACTCAGTCGTCTTCGACAGCGAAGAAAGCCTTCACGTCCTCTGGCAAGCCTTGAGGATGCTATTAAGCTGAGAGCTCACGCCAACCAAATTAATGCTGAATTAATCGCTCCTATTGTTGAGCGAGGTATTGTCGAGTTCTCGAACTCTTGGCAATGGCGATGCGACCCTAATCTAAAATGTGACTCGTTATATCGAATGTCACAGGCGCACGCTGAAGCGATTATGGCGGCTATTGAATGCCCTCAATTAATAATCCTAGGGAATGATGGATTCCGACATTTGCAGCATAATCGCTACAAATCAGTGCATAGTCCTCTGCATATAGAGACTGTTCCTGGCGGACATCATTGTCATTTAGAGAGCCCAGAGCTAGTTTCAGAGCTAATTCTTGGTGTAGTTAACAAAATTTAAACAAGTGTTTGAGCCTTTTAGTGCTCATGCACTAAAGCTGTGCTGTAATACCGCAATGATAAAAAGCGGCGAAGCAGTCGTCAGCTGATAAACGAGGAGTAACATCGTGGATAAACCTTGGCTTTCACGTTATCCAAGTGACGTACCAGAAACGATCAACCCAGATCAGTACCCATCTCTTGTAGAAATGTTTGAACAGTCGGTACAGAAGTACGCGGACCAACCTGCATTCGAGAACATGGGCTCGATTATGACATTCCGTAAGCTTGAAGAGCGCAGCCGTGCTTTTGCCGCTTACTTGCAGAATGACTTGAAACTGAAGAAGGGCGATCGCGTCGCGCTAATGATGCCAAACCTACTGCAATACCCAATTGCACTATTTGGTGTATTGCGTGCCGGTATGATTGCAGTGAACGTCAACCCACTGTACACACCTCGTGAGCTTGAACATCAACTGAACGATTCTGGTGCAAAGGCGATTGTTATCGTATCTAACTTTGCGAGCACGCTAGAGAAAGTCGTTGATAACACGCCGGTTAAACACGTAGTTCTAACTAGCCTAGGGCAAATGCTGCCACGCGCGAAAGGGACAATTGTCGACTTCGTAGTGAAATACGTAAAAGGCATGGTGCCTAAGTATGATCTGCCGGGTGCTATCTCATTCAGAAAAGCGCTGCACAAAGGCCGTCGTCTTCAATATGTGAAGCCGTTCATGGCGGGTGATGACATCGCGTTCCTACAGTACACAGGTGGTACTACGGGTGTAGCGAAGGGCGCAATCCTAACGCACCGCAATATGATCGCGAACGTACTTCAAGCGAAAGGAGCTTACGGTCCTGTTCTGCAAGAAGGCCGCGAGTTAGTTGTAACGGCATTACCGCTTTACCACGTATTTGCACTGACGGTGAACTGCTTACTGTTTGTTGAGATGGGTGGTCGTAACCTTCTAATTACTAACCCTCGTGACATTCCTGGCTTTATTAAAGAGCTGCAAAAGGTTCCGTTTACCGCAATTACCGGCGTAAACACCTTGTTTAACGCACTAGTTAATAACGAAGATTTCCACGAGTTGGATTTCAGTAACCTACGCCTATCTGTTGGCGGCGGCATGGCGGTTCAACGCGCTGTTGCTGAGCAATGGAAGAAAGCGACAGGCATTCACCTATTGGAAGGCTATGGCTTAACTGAGTGTTCACCACTGGTAACAGGTAACCCATACGACCTTAAAGACTACACAGGTGCTATTGGCCTACCTGTACCATCGACAGAAGTTCGTATTGTTGATGATGAAGGCAAGGTTATTGCTAATGACCAAGTAGGCGAGCTACAAGTTCGTGGTCCTCAGGTGATGCAAGGTTACTGGCAGCGCCCTGAAGCGACCAAAGAAGTGATCGATCAAGACGGTTGGTTATCGACAGGTGACATCGTTAAGTTTGATGACGAAGGCTTGTTGTACATCGTTGACCGTAAGAAAGATATGATTCTTGTATCAGGCTTCAACGTTTACCCGAACGAGATTGAAGACGTAGTGGCTCTGCACGGCAAAGTGCTTGAAGTAGCAGCTATCGGCCAACCTCACGAAGTATCTGGTGAGCTGGTTAAGATCTACGTAGTTAAGCGTGACCCTAGCCTGACCAAAGAAGACATTATCGCGCACTGTCGTGAGCACCTAACGGGTTACAAGATCCCTAAATTAGTCGAGTTCAGAGATGATCTTCCAAAGACTAACGTAGGTAAGATCTTACGCCGAGTACTGCGTGAAGAAAACGATGCAGAACTTGCGAAACGCGCTAGCGAATAACTAGCCCGTTTACGAGAAAGCACTGCACCAAAACCATTGAGGCGCTTAATCTAAGCGAGCGCTGAAAAATGGTGTTAGAATGCCGACAGTTAATGTCGGCATTTTTGTATCCGGCGATCAAATAGAAACCTGTGAGAGTTTTTGTGGATTATCAAATCATTACCCAATTGAAAGACCTTGAGCGAGTTTGCCAACAAGCACGTGAAGCCGATGTCGTTATGCTTGATACGGAGTTTGTTCGTACAAGAACCTATTACCCTCAATTAGGCTTAATTCAGTTATTTGATGGTGAAACGCTGTCACTGATTGACCCTATTGCTCTTGGTGAAATGACACCATTTGTTGGATTGTTGAAAGACGCTTCTGTTCTGAAAGTGCTGCACGCTTGTGGTGAAGATTTGGAAGTGTTCCAAAACACATTTGGTTGTACACCAACACCAATGGTTGATACCCAGATCATGGCAGCTTTCTTAGGTCATGGTTTATCAACGGGCTTTGCTGCTCTGGTTTCAGAGTTTGTCGGTGTCGATCTCGATAAGAGTGAATCTCGTACCGACTGGCTGGCGCGTCCGCTTTCTCAAAAGCAATTGGACTACGCAGCGGCAGACGTGCATTACCTAATGCCAATGTACAACAAGCTTCTAGAAAAAGTGATGGAAGCTGGCTGGTGGGAAGCGGCTCAACAAGAGTCTGATTTACAAGTTGCCAAGCGCATTCGTAAAGTAAACCCAGATACAGCCTACCTTGATATTAAAGGGGCGTGGCAGCTTAAACCTAAGCAGCTAGCGATCTTACGACCTCTAGCAACTTGGCGTCTAAAAGAAGCAATCAAGCGCGATTTAGCGCTGAATTTTGTCTTCAAAGAACAAGACCTATGGGCTGTGGCGCGTTTTGCGATGAAAGATCCTAAGCACATGGAGCAAGAGGGTTTTGATTACCGCTCTGTACGCCGACATGGTGCGAAGATCAGCTCAATTGTTAAGTTAGCGGAACATACACCAGAAGAAGAGTACCCAGCACCAGTAGAACGTCTAATGGACTTCCCTGGCTACAAGCAACTGTTCAAAGTGCTGAAAGATGAAGTGAAAACAGCATCACAACACAGCGGTTTAGCGACGGAATTCTTGGCATCGAAGAAGCAGCTTAACCAAGTGTTAAGCTGGGTGTGGAAGCACGATCGTAACCCAGAGAAGCTGCCTGATGTTATGCAAGGCTGGCGTTTAGATGTGGTTGGCGAAAAGCTGAGCAAAGCGATCAAATAACCGCTTGCTGCTTTAAAGCCTAACTTAGTGACAGCTATAAAACTGCAGATACAAAAAAGAGAGCCTAGGCTCTCTTTTTTTATTCAATCAATACAAGCAAGTGTATTACCTGTCGATTTTGTGCAGAAAGATTATCGATCTTCTTCTGGAAGCTTAACATTCAACTCTAACACTGAGATGTCGTCATCTTTGTGTTCAAAAGTCAGATCAACCATTGATGGATCGACCTCAACGTACTTGGCAATACACTTCAAGATGTCTTCTTTCAGTTGCGGCAGGTAAGACGGCGCTGGGTCGTCATGGCTGCGTCGCTCTGCAACAATGATCTGCAAACGTTCTTTGGCTAGGTTTGCGGTTGTCTTTTTCTGTGGTCTAAAAAACTCTAATAATGACATTGTGTATTAGCCCCCGAACAGTCGTTTGAAGATGCCTTTCTTCTGTTCCGTTAAGAAGCGGAAGTCAACTTGGCTACCCAGTAGTCGCTCTACAGTATCATTGTAAGCCATACCTGCGTCGGTTGCTTCGTCAAAGATAACGGGAACACCCTTGTTCGATGCATTGAGTACCGCTTGGCTCTCTGGAATTACACCCAGTAGAGAGATGTGCAGGATTTCTTCAACGTCTTCCACACTGAGCATCTCACCTTGAGTTACACGTGCTGGATTGTAGCGAGTCAGTAGAAGGTGTGTTTTCACTGGCTCTAAGCCGTCTTCTGAACGACGAGATTTAGAGTCAAGAATACCTAGAATACGGTCTGAATCGCGTACTGAAGAGACTTCTGGGTTGGTGGTTACAATCGCTTCATCAGCGAAGTACAACGCCATCAGAGCGCCTTGTTCGATACCCGCAGGAGAATCACAGATGATGAAATCAAAGCCCATTTCATCCAGTTCATCAAATACACGACGAACACCATCTTTTGTTAGTGCGTCTTTATCACGAGTTTGAGAAGCAGGAAGAATGAACAGGTTCTCTGTGCGCTTGTCTTTGATCATCGCTTGGTTCAGCGTCGCTTCACCATTGATAACGTTAACGAAGTCGTACACAACACGACGCTCACAACCCATGATTAAATCTAGATTACGCAGACCGATATCAAAGTCGATAACTGCGGTTTTCTTTCCTTTTAAAGCCAGACCCGAGGCAATAGCTGCACTGGAGGTCGTTTTGCCTACCCCGCCTTTACCTGACGTTACAACGATAATGCGTGCCATTCTGTTTTCCTTTTATTTCTCTTATATTGCGAGGACATCAACGTGTAATACATCGTTTGCCATACTGAACATGGTTTTCTTCTGCCAGTACTCGCTTTCAATTTGATCGCTGAGCCAGTAATTTCCTGCAATGGAAACCAGCTCGGCTTGTAAATCATTACAAATTATTTTTGCTTCAGTTTGACCACTTGCACCTGCAATTGCACGACCGCGTAAAGTGCCATGAATATGGATGCTGCCATCGGCAATCACTTCCGCGCCTGCACTCACATGGCTGAGAATCAATAGATCGCCATCTTTCGCATAAACCTGCTGACCAGAACGAATCGGGGTTCTAATCACCTTTATCGGGGCCATCTTCGCTGGAGCTTGAGATGGCGACTTGCTTGCCGTCATCACTGCAAAACCGGCTTCTTTAGCGAGGTTTTGCATTCGCTTATCAGAGCAGCCAGCCACACCAACCGGGATCATGCCCGCTTGAGATATACCATTTTTCAGTTGCACGAAATCTATATCGCCCGCGACTTTGCTAATGTTGATAACAACAGGCGCAGCTGCGAAAAAAGTGGGTGCCTGGTCTACCTTCTCTTGAAGAAAAGACACTGCATTTTCGACTTGATCATCGGATAAGTGCAAAACAGATAGCGTAAAGCTGCTACCTTTTAGATCTGGGTTACTAGACATCGAAAAACTACAGGACCTCAATAGCGGATTGGTACAATTTCTTTATCAATAAAATAAAGGGCATTGCCTGAAACTAGGTTTATCATGTTATATTCCCAAACCAAGCACAGCAAGTAATCTTGTTGTCAAATGAACGTTTTGTTCCCAATATTTCCCTAACATAAACTATTGATCTCGCAAGTGAGAGTTTTGTAGTCATAAACATTTAAAAAAGGTTTGTCATGCTGTGTTCTATATATAAAAGTTCAAAGAAAGAAGGAACATACCTTTATATCCCTAAGAAGGATGATTTTTCACAAGTTCCTGACGCATTGATGCAAATGTTTGGTAAACCTAGTTTTGTAATGGTAATTAAAATGGACGGCCGTAAACTTGCTCAAGTGAACATCGATAAAGTGAGAGAATCACTGAACACCGATGGTTTCTTTTTGCAGGTTCCGCCACCACCAGTTAACGAACTTGAGCTTCATAAAGAGCGTAAAGCTCAAAATAAAGGTCAAGACGAAGAGTGATAGCCACCTCAATTCAAGGAGGAGTGATCGTTGAGTAAATTTTCGAAAACCATATTGGCTGTGTCGGCATTACTATTGGGTAATAGCCTGACCATTGGCTCAGTTCAAGCTGAAGAGCTTAGCTTTGAGCAATATGTAGAAAAACTAAAGCAACAAGGTCGTGAAGAAGGTATTTCTGAAGCGATCATTGATGAAGCCTTTGATGGTGTAACGTTTAAGCCACGTGCGGTAAAAGCCGACAAAAACCAACCTGAGAAAAAACTGACTCTGGATGAATACATTCCACGAGCGGTTCCAGATTGGAAAGTGAAGCAGGCAAGGTCACTCTATAAGGAACACTACACCGCGTTAAAGCGTATTGGTGATGAATATGGTGTTCAACCAAGGTTCATTGTCGCGCTATGGGGGGTTGAGAGTAATTTTGGTAAGTTCACGGGCAATTACAGCGTTATCGACGCCCTAACGACCATGGCTTATGAAGGCCGCAGAGAAGCTTTCTTCCGTAGCGAAGCGATGGCGGCATTGAAGATTCTTGATCAAGGCCATATTGCACCAAAAGAGATGAAAGGCTCTTGGGCTGGTGCGATGGGTCAGCCTCAGTTTATGCCAAGTTCATTCTTAGCGTATGCCGCTGATGGCAGTGGCGACGGTAAGAAAGACATTTGGGGCACTGAAGAAGACGTATTTGCTTCAGCGGCCAATTATCTCAGCCAATCAGGGTGGGATGACAAATATACTTGGGGTCGTCAGGTTCATGTTCCGTCAACTGTGTCGATCGATTTACAAGGTCGAGATGAAGACAAAGCGAAATACTTAAAAGAGTGGTCTGAACTCGGTATTAAACGCTATGACGATCGCCCACTGCCAACGCTTGATGAAGACATTAAAGCTTGGTTGATAATGCCAGATGACGAAGCGGGTCGTTCGTACCTCATTTACAACAACTACAATGTGTTAATGAAGTGGAATCGTTCTTACTACTTTGCTTTGGCAGTAAGCCATCTAGCCGACAGAATTAAGTTTGATTAACAGACCTAAGTCGCTTTGAATAGCACTTGGCCTACCATAGGCAGAACGAACTAAAGGACTCTTCGGAGTCCTTTTTGATTTTATATTTCAGAGAGTTAAGAAGGTGGTCTTGTGCTAACAGATAGAGCTGCACAGATGGTGATATTCCATGCGCTGATCAAGCACGAAGGTTTTACCAGTGCTGCAAAAAGCTTAAATGTTTCAGTGTCTCATATCAGCAAGCAAGTCGCTTTGCTTGAAGACTCGATAGGAATCAAGCTGGTGCAAAGGACGACACGAAGCCTCACGCTTACCGAAGCGGGAGACGTGTTCTATCAACACTGTGAGCAGCTGTTTAACACGGTGAAATCAGCTCAGATGGATATGGACAGCCAGCGCGATGATATCTCTGGAATACTGCGCGTCGGTTTGTCGCAGTCATTTGGCACGCTGCATATCATTCCCGCGATCGACCAACTCAGACAGCTTTACCCACAGCTGAGAATCGAGGTCCACTTGTTCGATTATAAGGTGGATATGATTGAAGAGCGTTTGGATCTCTGGATCACCAACAATGAAGACTTGCCTGAAGGTTACATTGCGCAGCGATTAGCCGACAGCCAGTTTGTGGTGGCCGCATCGCCCGATTACCTGATTAAGGCCGGGACGCCACATGTGCCTTCTGATCTGATTGACCACAATTGCCTTATCTATCGCAGCCGAGAGCGAGATTACACATCGTGGGCGTTTGATAACGGACAAGAAAACCTCAGTGTCAAAGTCGCGGGTGATTACTCAGTTGATTTGGCTGAGGCAGTTCGAGACGCAGCCGTATCAGGGTGGGGCGTGGCTTACTTAGCCACCTACTTAGTCAAAGAAGAGTTTAGAACGGGCAAGTTGATTCAAGTATTACCAGAGTGGAGAGCCAGTCAGCTGATGCCATTCTATGCTGTTTACCCAAGCAGAAAGAACATGCCGAAGAAGCTTTCAGCGGTGATTGAGTTCATTAAAGATCATATAGGGTCGCCGACGTATTGGGACAAAAACCTCAAAACTTGTGTTGAACTGCATCGCTAACTGTTTCCTAATCTATAAATATAATTTCCATATGGAAAAAGTATGCTTTTTAATCAAAGTTAGTTATTAAAATTCAATAGCTTAATTATACTCATAGTTAAATCTTGATTACCCCAACATCACGTTAACAACCTCAGCTTGCCGCAAACGATTTCCTCTATAGAATGCGTCGCCTTTCCTATCTACAACTTTTAGGTTGACGCACATGGCTTCGCTACTTGGAATTATCACTATTTTAGTTGCCGCTTGGTTACTATCTACGGACAGAAAAAATATTCCACTAAGAACAGTCTCTTTGGCTTTCTTATTACAAATCTCATTCGCGCTGTTGGTTCTGTATGTACCAATGGGTAAAGAAGCGTTGAATGCAGCCACGGGTGCGGTATCTAGCTTGATCAACTACGGTCAAGAGGGGATTAACTTCCTATTTGGTGGCCTAACGAATAACGGATTTGTTTTCGCGATTAATGTTCTTGGCATCATTATCTTTTTCTCTGCACTGATTTCAGGTTTGTACCACATCGGCTTTATGCCAAAGGTGATCAACCTTATTGGTGGTGCACTGCAGAAGTTCTTGGGCACAGGTCGTGCGGAATCACTGTCTGCGACTGCCAACATCTTTGTCGGCATGATTGAAGCGCCATTGGTGGTTAAGCCTTACTTAAAACACATGACAGATTCACAACTGTTTGCTGTGATGGTGTGTGGTTTGGCGTCTGTAGCTGGTGGTACGCTAGTGGGTTATGCATCGCTTGGCGTTGACCTAAACTTCCTGATCGCTGCGGCATTCATGTCTGCACCAGCCGGTCTATTGATGGCTAAAATCTTAGTACCTGGCAGCCCAGATGACGCTCAAGAAAATATTGAGTCTGATGTAGAAATTCCACGAGCAACAAACGTCGTTGAGGCAATGGCAGATGGGGCTATGTCTGGACTTCGTATTGCCGTTGCGGTGGGTGCAACACTTCTTGCCTTTATCAGTGTGATTGCAATGCTGAATGGCTTGCTAGGTATCGTTGGCGGTTGGTTTGGCGTAAACCTAAGCTTCGAACTTATCCTAGGTTATGTGTTTGCACCCGTTGCATGGCTGATCGGTGTACCATGGTCTGAGGCTGTGGTTGCGGGCTCATTGATCGGTAACAAGATTGTCGTGAACGAGTTCGTGGCTTTCATCCAACTAATGGATGCTAAAGAGGCGCTAAGTGAGCACTCACAAGCGATCGTAACTTTTGCTCTATGTGGCTTTGCTAACATCTCTACCATGGCGATTCTTATCGGTGGTTTGGGCAGCTTAGTTCCAGAGCGTCGCTCTTTCATCTCACAATATGGCTTCAAAGCAATTTGTGCAGGTGTGTTTGCTAACCTAATGAGTGCCGCTATTGCTGGTGTTGTACTTTCTCTATAGCTAACTGATCATGACTTTACTCCCCCTATAGTAAAGTGACTGATTAATCACAATAATATTCGGTTAGCGTGAAAAAGAGAGCCTATAGTGTAAGAACGTAGGCTTTCTTATTTCATTGAATAGTTTGTACCACAGGGTGTGGTGCAAACCTTTTAGGGGCACAAATGGATTTGTCGATTACTTCTTCTTTGGCGTTAATTGGACTCTTGTCTTTGGCTTGTCAGCTGCTCGGCTGGCGTTTACGTCTTCCCGCTATTCTTCCTCTCCTTATCGTTGGCCTGTTGTTAGGTCCTGGCCTGAATATTCTAAATCCCGATGCCATTTTCGGTGATGTGCTGTTTCCTATGATCTCCTTAGGTGTTGCCATCATCTTGTTTGAAGGAGCATTGACCTTAAATTTCAAAGAAATCAGAGGCCATGGCCGGATGGTGACTCACCTCGTGAGTTTCGGCATGTTGATTACATGGGCGTGTATCGTGGTGGGGGCATACTACTTTGTGGACTTCAGTTGGCCGTTAGCCGCACTGTTTGGTGCATTAGTCGTGGTAACTGGCCCGACCGTGATCGTGCCCATGCTTCGCAGTATTCAGCCTAAATCTTCGTTAGGCAGTATCTTGCGATGGGAAGGGATAGTGATTGATCCGATTGGCGCTCTGTTTGCGGTTCTCGTCTACGAGTACATTGTTTCTTCTGCCGACCCTACCGGACACGTTCTGTCAGCTCTAGGCCTTACGTTAGTTATAGGTTTAGGCTTAGGGATCATCGGTGGCCATTTGATTGCCAAGATGCTGCAAGGGCATTGGGTACCGCATTATTTACGTAATGTGGCTGTGCTGACGCTAATGTTGGCGGCGTTCTCGTTTTCCAATGATCTGAGTGAAGAGTCTGGTTTATTAACCGTGACCATCATGGGGATCTGGCTTGCCAACGTGAAGGGCTTGGATATCGAAGACATCATCGAATTCAAAGAAACCTTAACCGTGTTGCTTATTTCTGCGTTGTTTATTCTGTTAGCGAGCAGGCTCGATTCAGGAACTTTCCTCTCGATAGGTTGGGGTGGGGTTGGCCTGTTAGCGATAGTGATGCTGGTGGCGCGTCCTTTGAGCGTGTGGTTCAGCGGGATCGGTACGGATCTTACTTCTGCGGAAAAATGGTTTTTGAGCTGGATGGCGCCGCGCGGGATCGTGGCTGCCGCGGTTTCTTCTCTGTTTGCGATCAAACTTCAAGAGAAGCAATTGATTGACGGGGCAGATTTACTGGTGCCAATGGTGTTTTTGGTCATCATTGGTACGGTAGTGATTCAGAGCCTTACCGCGAGTTGGTGGGCGAGAAGGCTAGGTGTGACTCAAGAGAAGGCGCAAGGCGTTATCTTTTTTGGTGCGACTCAATTTTCACGCCAGTTTGCTAAAGTGCTAGCCACACACAACATCAACAGTGTGCTTGCCGATACCAACTGGGAGAGCATTCGTTTAGCGCGTATGGAAAACTTGAATGTTTATTTTGGTAACCCAGCTTCGAGCCACGCTGAAAATAATCTGGAATTGGATGGAATAGGGCGTGCGATGATCGTGTCGCCTTATCGTCAAACCAACCCGTTAGTTAGCATGCACTATCAAGACGAGTTTGGTGAGAATAAGGTGTTTGAGCTTGAATCCTCAGAGAATAAACATGAAAGGCACCAAGTGAGCCGCAATGGCAATAGAAGTCTGTTTTCGGAAGGGATTACCTATTCTAAGCTTAACTCACTGATGGCTCAGGGTAGCCAAATTAAAAGTACAGGTTTGACCGAGGCATTTGATTTAAAAGAGTTTAACGCTTTGTATCCTAAAGCCATTCCTCTTGGGGTGATTAATGGCGGTGATTTCCGTTTAATTACACAAGGATCTGAGTTGGAAAAACTCATATCAACGGAGTGTGAGCTTATTAGTTTATTACCGCCTTCTGAACAGACGGAAAAAGTCGAGACTCCAGATAAGTAGCAACGAGCACTTCATCAAAAGCGAGTCACCCCGTTGTAAAAACGAATAGCTAAGTACCAAAGCATCAAAAAAGCCGCAACGTTCATCACGTTGCGGCTTTCGGATTTTATTTATATGCGCTGCGGACTACTTCGAGTGAAATTGCTCACAAGCGATCATGGTGTTTTCGATTAGGCTCGCCACCGTCATTGGGCCAACACCACCCGGTACAGGTGTGATGAAGCTTGCGCTTTCTTTCGCTACGTCGTATTCAACGTCACCCACTAGTTTGCCAGATTCTAAACGGTTGATACCAACATCGACCACAACAGCGCCTTTCTTAATCCAAGCGCCAGGAATGAAGTTAGGCTTACCTACGGCAACTACAACCACGTCTGCTTGACGCACGTGGCCTTCAAGGTCTTTGGTGAAGCGGTGACATGTTGTCGTCGTACAACCTGCTAGAAGAAGTTCTAGCGTCATTGGGCGACCTACGATGTTTGATGCGCCAACCACAACCGCGTGTTTACCACGTAAGTCGATGTTGTAACGGTCAAGCAGCGTGATGATGCCTTTTGGCGTACAAGAGCGAAGCTTAGGCATGCGCTGAGCCAAACGGCCGACATTGTATGGGTGGAAGCCATCAACGTCTTTCTCTGGTGTGATGCGCTCAAGAACGTGAGTGCTATCAATGCCAGCTGGTAGAGGCAGTTGAACAAGAATACCGTCGATCTCTGGATCGTCGTTCAGTTGATCTACCAGTGTTAACAATTCGTCTTCTGTCGCAGTGGCTGGCAAGTCGTAAGATTTAGATACGAAGCCAACTTCTTCACACGCTTTACGCTTACTTCCAACGTAAACCTGAGAAGCAGGGTCTTCACCCACTAAAACAACCGCTAGGCCCGGAGCGCGTAATCCAGCTTCAGTACGAGCTTTTACACGTGCAGCAACTTCGGAGCGAACCGTTTGAGAAATTAGCTTTCCATCAATATTTTGAGCAGTCATGAATTTCCTTAGTATTGATATTCAAGTTAGTGGCTGATGTTTTTGGCGCATTATTCCAGAAAATCTTTTTGATTACCATCAAGCAAACGTTTGCTTTGGTCTATTTTCCAACACTTATATGTTTGTTGGCCTTTTTTTACCCACTTAGATCAGAATGTTACATAAAGCCGTTGCTTTACTGATTCGAATTCGTATAATTCGTTCCTGTAGCGCGCCCTTAGCTCAGCTGGATAGAGCACCTCCCTTCTAAGGAGGTGGTCGAAGGTTCGAATCCTTCAGGGCGTGCCATTATTCTATAAGGCCTGATAACTTTTTAAGTTGTCAGGCCTTTGTCGTTTCTGGCATTTGTAGTTAAGTATATGGCCAAGTAACGATGAATCTACCGGTATGGCAAAGTGAAAAAAGCCCACGATCAGAGGTCAATTAAGTGGGCAAATAAATCTTAACTTGTCGCTTCAAAGTTTGCGATAGCTCCTCTGGCTACCAAAACATAAGCTATTGCATGAGTGGGTTATTAATTGGCTTTCCAATGTCGGGCAGTGGTCTTTCGTTCGTATCCCCATAACCAATCTTAAATCTGACTCGATTTATGCAAATTTTATCGATTTGTGGAGTCATCAAATCAAATTGATTAAACCTCTCTTCAAGGTGTGAATGTTGTTCTTTATACACCTGAATGACACGACGTAATAAGCGATAGAAGTCTACCTCTTCGAAGCCCAACGCCGCTATTTTCGGAGAAATAAACCTTAACACCGTAACAAAGTGACCAGTTAATAAGTCGTGGATCAAATAGTGTGGCGGTAATCGTGTGAGGGTTTCTTTGATAGATCCATCAAGCGAATTTAACTCGGGAAATTCTTGATTGACGATTCTTAAGTCGCCATGGAAATCCTTGATAATACAACCACAAGGTATATTGTCTTCTAGAACTAGAGTGATGTTTTGTCCATGTGCAACAAGACCAACGCCATACTTGCACATCAAATGGTAGAGTGGAACGACGACATGGCTAAACAGTTTTTCTAGCCACTGCTCAATAGTGATACCTGATGCATCGATTAGAGAGCCAATTAAAGGCTTTCCGTTGAGGTCTTCTTGCATCAAAGCTGCCATAGTGATTGGACGTTTATGTTCTGCAATGATGTGCTCAGCACGCTCACCCCAAATGCACCTCAGATTGTTTTAGCAGGACTTGCAGGCTTTGCATTGGCTTGCGGAGGGACTTTGCTACAAACACTATTCAGAAATCCGTTAGCAAGCCCTGATATTTCAGGGGTCAGTACCAGTTCAGTCTTAATGATCGCTTGTCTGCTGGTGGTTTTCCCGGGAGCCAGTCACAACATGATCGTATTAGCCGGTTTAACCGGTGCTCTCGCTGTTATAGCACTCCTTTTTTGGAGGCTCAAATCACAACTTAGTGTCTCTCAACTCGCGCTGTTTGGGATTGTCATTTCTGCATTTACTGGCACTGCCACTCACATCTTGTTGACTTTCGGTAGCACAACATCAACGGTCACTCTCATGTGGCTGTCTGGTACAACTTATGGCGCGTCTGCTGAAAGCATTATGCCTTTGGCTATTACGCTCGCTTTGTCACTCATTGTTATGGTTCCTATTCTACGAAGCCTAGACATCATGCCTTTAGGAGAAGTGATTCCTCAAGTCGTGGGGGTTGCTCTTACCCCTTAGTGCTGCTCGGGGTTGCTGCTCTATTAACGGCGGTTGCAATATCAACTGTTGGTGCGATTAGCTTTGTTGGCTTGCTAGCGCCACATTGCGCACGTCTATTGGGTTTATATCGTCATGTTCACCTGATCCCCGCCGCGGGTCTTACTGGTGCGTCTCTTTTAATTTGGGTTGACGGAATAGGACGCAGTCTTATGCCCCCTTCTGAAATAGCTGCTGGCTTGGTCGTGTCTATTTTAGGAAGCCTTTACTTCTTACTTTTACTACTAATCGGATATCGAAAACAACGTCATGGAATTGATTAAATTTCTTCAACAACGTGTCTCTTATCATGTTCATGAGTTATCTCTACCAGCTCCGGCTGGGTGTGATTTAGAGACCATATTGCAAACCGCAATGAGTACTCCAGATCATGTGAATCTTAACCCTTGGCATTTTCTGGTGATAGAGCATGAACAAGTTGAAGCTCTGGTTGAACTATTGAGTGCCGCATGGGTTGCGTCTGATGTGAATGTAGATAAAGGGCAAGTCAAACGACTATCAAGTTATTTACGCCAAGCTCCGATGCTGGTGTTGGTCTCTGCAGAGATCAAACCACACAAAGAGATCTCACAACAAGATCAGATCCTTTCGGCGGCTGCAGCATGCCAAATGATACTCCTAGCAGCGGATGCCAGTGGTTACGGTAGCGTTTGGTATTCGACGGAAGCCGTGGATCTACAAAATGTGAAAGAACATCTGCACCTTAATGAGAGTCATGTTCCTGTGGGTTTCTTGGTACTAGGTACTCCTGCAGAAACACGTAAAAAGCGTAGATGGTGCGCAAAACCACTGACGTCAAAATGGTCGCCACAGACGACCTATTAAATAATGAAATGAATCCTAAGAGATAGAGTTAAATGACGCATTTACTTACGATGCAGCACTTCCTAAATAGCTTGCTGCTAGAAACATCTGATTATCAAATTAAGGACAACAGTATTCATGTTGATTTGAACAGTCATGGGCAATTAGAGATTCCTCTTACCTATGTATCAGCCTCAGGTCGTCATCGATATAGTGGAAAAGTACGGCTTCGAGAGCTAGATAAATTATCACAAATACCGTTTTCTCGAGCTGCTTCTTTGTTGGTTGATCGTTACTTCCCTGACGTTGATAAAGATAAAAAATGCTGTTTTTACAACGTGTTGAAAACTCAAATGATAATGTAACGCGGGCATCTTCCGCATTGGCTTTGCGTCAATCTAAACATGATTTGCAAGGTTTTATCACATCAGAACAGGCACTTAGTGGTGGACACAGTATGCATCCAGCACCTAAGTGTAATGAGCCTCTGAACCAACTAGAGCAAGAAGTGCACTTACCTGAATGCGCCGTGGAATGGTTTGCCGTAAAAGAAGATAAGCTTGCTGGCGAATACGTTTCCGGGAGTTTGAAATATGAACTAAAAGAAATGTTTCTGAGCTGTCACGCTCAAGGTGCTTCTTCATTACCAGATGTAGAGTGGATGCCAGTTCCCATGCATCCGCTCCAAGCAAGAGAGTGGCGAAAAGCACAAGCAAATTGTCAGGTTTTTTGCATTTCAGGGCAATCTAATCTTCTTATTGAGGTGCTATACGTTAACACCTGAAATATCGACACCTTCAATGTATATATTGTTTATTAGTGTCTAATCATCGAAAACTGTATCAATTCATTTCTAGGCTATGTGAGCAGGTTTATATTGTATTATAATAATATGAGTAGCGATTATTACTGGCATCAAAAATGAATATAGACCTCGGTAGTACCAAAATTTTTTATCAAATGATTGATATGGATCCGAAAAATTGGCGTTCAATGCTCTCGGAATTAAACCAAGGTTCCCCAGAAGTCGCTCAAAGGGTATCCGATCTACTTGTGGCTCATGATCAGCAATGTTTGAGTGAATTGTTAGATGTCCATTTATCTTCCTCAACGTTCACGATTCAGTCATTTGAAAATGACCTCGTTGACGGTCGCTACTTGATTGGCCATGAGTTAGGTAAAGGTGGTTTTGGAGTAGTTTATTTTGCTTCTAGATGTGATCATTTATTCGAACATAACTACGCGGTCAAGTTTTTCAACGCCGAAGCATTTGATATTTTAGGTGAAGAAACGTTGTTCACTGAAGCTCAGATAATGGCAAATCTCAGTCATTCTAACATTACTAAGGTTTATGACGCTGGCCTTCATAAAGGGTTTGCTTATATTGTAATGGAATACGTGGATGGTTGTTTACTCGATGAATACCTGTCAAGCACTCCCCTTTCTTTTGATCAAAAGCTCATTTTGTTTCGAGATATTTGCTCTGCTATCGAGTATGCGCATGAACTGAAAGTTCTACATGCTGACTTAAAGCCAGAAAATATACTCATAAATAGTCATGGGATTCCCAAGATTATCGATTTTAATTTAACTCAAACTCTTAGATGTTCTAGTGAGCCCTTGGGTAACTCTTTCCGCGCTGCAAGTCGAACTTATGCTAGTCCAGAACAAATTGTAAGTGAAAGCTTGGATGAAAGATCTGATGTCTTCTCTTTAGGCCGAATTTTACAAGAGATGTTTCCAAACGATACAGCACCTAGAGATTTAGTCCGAGTATATCAATATGCCACCAACTTGAACCGTACTCGTCGATATCAAAGTGTTCGTGACCTAGCCAGTGATATAGAGAATGTAAGGTGCTGCTATCCATTAAATTATCGCAACCAATATTGCGTTTATAGGGCAACTAAGTTTATTCAACGTTATCCCGCCAGCACTGTTTATGTCTCTTTTTTTATTGCAATTTTGACTACAGCCTTAGTCGCTCTTTCAATCGAGGCTAAAAATATTATTAGTCAGAAGTTACAGCTTGATTCGATCATATATGACGCAACATCGATGGTTTATCCGTTGAATAATTCTTTACTGGATTGGGATGAAATTATTCGATCGCGAAATAACATTGTCGTCGATGTAGATGTTTATGGTGAAGGGATTAACTCCGAAGTTAATAGGGAGTTGTTTAATGAGACATTATACGACTCTTGGATTGCAACAGGTGATATTGAACCCATAGGGTCTCTAGTTGTTACTTATCCTCCGATTGTTTAAAGGTGATTAATTGTGTCGAAATCAAACAACCCGCAGATGCAAAAAGGTCTTACTGAACTCATTTCTCAATGGCAACATGGTTGTAAAGAGTCTGAAGCTGAACTGTATCGATTGGCATACTCTAGGCTCAAAGAGTTGGCTCAATTACGTCGTTATAAAAGCGCAAAGGTATTTAACAAGCCTCTTGATGATACAAGCTGTACGGCGACCATATTGACTCATGAAGCGTATTTAAAGGTGGGGTCTATAAGAAAAGGTGAAATAGAAGGTACGCGTGATTTTTTTTTAATGGCAGTTAAAGCGATGCAGCATATTCTCATTAACGACTCTTGGGCGTTGAAGGCTGATAAACGCCAGGAAGACAATTTAATCTTCGCTGAAAACGCATTGTCAATCGAGTATTTATCTCTTGATAAGCGTGTAGAGCTAGAAAAATCCTTGATGGACTTCACTCATCACTACCCCCGTCAATCCAATGTATTAAAACTAAAATACTACATTGGTTTAAAGCATCAAGAGATCAGTGAATTATTAGGTTGCAGCAACAGCCTGATTGATAAAGACCTCAAATTTGCTAAGAGTTGGCTCCATGATAAGTTGGCGGCTTAACTTCGCATAATTGGAAAAAATCAGAATTTATTTTACGAGTTTCCCATTATTCCCTGTGCCTTGCGAGTTCCAAGTAAACCTCTAAAAATAGTGATGTTTTAATTGTTACAGCCTACTGAAGTTGGCTGTATGAAGACTCATTGAATAGGTTTAATAAGGAATAATAATGAAAAAGCAAGGCTTGCTCGCAGCGTCAATTGCAATGGCTCTGGTTGGGTGTGGTTCAGACAGCGATTCGTCGAGCAACCCAACGACGTTTTCGATCACGGCTATTGATGGTTATTTAGCAAATGCTAATGTATTGGTAGACAGTAATCAAGATGGCGAGTGTGACTTACCTCAAGGTAAGACTGACGATAAAGGCCAAGCAAACTTAAGCTTGGAATATCGAAATGCTGTAGTATGTATAGATGCGGTCAAAGGGCAAACTGTAGACAGCAACCGTGGTCTGGTTCAAGACGGCTTCACACTGGCTAATGCGGGCAGTGGCGCAATCATCAACCCAATGACTAATATGGTGAACAAACTGCTAGCTGCAGACTCTGAACTCACTTTGGCTGAGGCAGAGGAGCAAGTGGTTACCGCGATTACCGGTGACGAAGGTCTTGAGGTGTCACAAGCACTTATCTTTGGTGACTACATTGCAGATATCTCAGAGCAAGCAGAAGCACTTAATTTGATTGGTGAAGTGCTGGTTGATAAATCCGACCAAGATATCGACACCAAGCTAAAACTAGCACAGGCGATGGCGGAGGCAACACAAGAGATGATTGAGGCTGGAGACTCGCTTGATGATTACTCGCCAATTATTGATATTCCATCGGGTGGTGGAGACATTAGCGTGACGCCAAATACGCGCCCTAAAGTTGTGGGAGTTGCTGAACCTGTCAAACTGACGCTAGGTGAAGCATGGCGACCAAACAATATTGGCAACAAATTCGAGGATGCAGAAGGTCATCAAATGACTTTCACTATGGTAGCCGTTGAAGTTGATGGTGATGGTAATGTTGAAGATAATAATGGCCTGTCTATCGACTCGTTAACGGGCCTCATCACTGGCGAGCCAGAACTGGCAGGTAGCTTTGTTTACCATATCTTTGCAACCGATGAGTACGACGCACGTTCATATCCACTGACGTTTGAAGTGACAGTGTTAACTGACAATGAGCCTCCAGTTGTGGATGAGGACGAGCTTGCAAATCTGCAGTCGACGATGAATGCATGGATGCTAACCGAAGGCGAGTTGCTGACGGATACGCTGGAAGTAAGTACGCTGTTCAACGACGAAGATGACCTTAAATACAAAGTAGAAACTACACTATCGACAGCCACTCGCACTGGTTTTAATGCCTTAGTGGATGATGAGGGTAGAGTGAGCTTTACTGGCCTGATTCCGCGTCCAGCTGCGGCGGGTGCAGAAACACTGATTGTCTCAGTCAATGATGGCGTAAATAGTGATTGGGTTTCGGCAACGTTAAGCTTCCCACTTATCGATGAGTCTTACACTCCACCCGCAGATGGTCACCCGTTAGAAAACCAAACTTGGCACTTTTTAGAGTGGGGTTCAGACGATGGTACAGACAGCGGTGTTAATGAAATCGATAGAGTCTGGTGTGATTCAATTCGTTTAAGTGATGGCAAAGTTTACTTTAATCAACGCAGCTTAGATAACCTGCAATCATGTGGTGAAGCGGATACTTTAGAAAGTGAAAGCTCTTACGTTATCAAAGAAGATATCGTTGAACTTACAATGAGCTGGGAGGATGAAGAAGACGGCATCCTATCAGAGATTATACACCTTAAAATTGTTGAAGATGCTGATGCAACAATGGGCTCAGGTACAAAAATGGTGTTGATGTCATTTGTTGAAGAAGACGAAGAGCATCAAAGACTTGCTTGGTACAGCAATAAGTCTTTAGCTGAAGCTCGTATCAACCTTGAATCTGATACTCACGATGGTGACAATGATTTCCCAATGTACTTACCAGGTATTGAGGATGGTCAGTATGAGCTAGGCTATGTTTCTATGTCTATGGGGTTACCTAATTCAAGTGATCAAGGCCAGTATGATGCGGATATATTCTTTGATATCCCTGGGCATAATATTACTTGTGATGACTTAAGAGAGTTCTATAAACAGTTTTACATCAGTGGCTATGATGAGTCAGGTAACCGTTTTTATTCATATTCTGGCAATAGCTGGGACGGCGGCTTCGAGTGTTACGATAAACAAGAAAATGGCGTCAATTATGCAGGTATCGACTTTGATATTGATGAAAATTTAAAAGTTGGGAATGTGTATAGTTTTGTCGGCATTATGCAGTTTTCTGAACTCCAACACCTAGAAGAAATTAAGTTCAATATGACGTGGAAAGGCGAAAATAACTAATTCACGTTTATCATTATTGAGTCATACCTTAATAGATTGAAAGGGAGCCCACGATAGGGCTTCCTTTTTTATTTTTCGATAAACTGACAATTGTTCGTTTTTTGGGGTTTACATCATTTGGTAATAAAGCCACTATGAATTCACGAAGAATAGACAAGTAAAGCTATTAGCCAGTCGGTTTAGGAATCAAACCTTCTGCTCAATAGCTGATTTAGAGGAAGTAATGGCAGGAAACAGTATCGGACAACATTTCCGCGTGACCACGTTCGGAGAAAGTCACGGTATCGCACTAGGATGTATCGTAGATGGGTGCCCACCAGGATTAGAAATTACCGAAGCAGACCTTCAAAGAGATTTGGATCGTCGTCGCCCTGGTACTTCTCGCTATACAACGGCTCGTCGTGAAGCGGATGAAGTGAAAATCTTATCAGGTGTATTTGAAGGCCAAACTACGGGCACTTCTATTGGTCTATTGATTGAAAATACAGACCAACGCTCTAAAGACTATTCCGAAATTAAAGACAAGTTCCGCCCTGGACACGCTGACTATACGTACCATCAAAAGTACGGTGTGCGTGATTACCGAGGTGGTGGTCGTTCTTCAGCTCGTGAAACTGCAATGCGTGTAGCGGCAGGTGCAATTGCGAAGAAATACCTAAAACAAGAATTTGGTGTTGAGATCCAAGCTTACCTTTCTCAAATGGGTGATATCTCAATTGATAAAGTGGATTGGAACGAGATTGAAAACAACGCTTTCTTCTGCCCAGATGCCGACAAAGTACCGGAATTTGACCAATTGATTCGTGACTTGCTAAAAGAAGGCAACTCGATCGGTGCGAAGATTCAAGTGGTTGCGACTAAAGTGCCTGTAGGCCTTGGTGAGCCAATCTTTGATCGTCTAGATGCAGACATCGCGCACGCTCTAATGAGCATCAATGCGGTGAAAGGTGTTGAGATTGGTGATGGCTTTGATGTGGTTAATCAACGCGGTAGTGAACACCGTGACCCATTAACTCCGGAAGGTTTCAGCAGCAACCACGCTGGCGGTATCTTAGGTGGTATTTCTACTGGCCAAGATATTGTGGCAAGCATTGCGCTTAAACCAACATCAAGCATTACCGTTCCTGGTGACACGATCACTAAAGACGGTGAAGCAACGCAGCTAATCACTAAAGGTCGTCATGATCCATGTGTGGGTATCCGTGCTGTGCCGATCGCAGAAGCAATGTTAGCGATTGTATTGCTTGACCACTTGCTACGTCACCGTGGTCAAAACTTTGGTGTGACAACTGAAACGCCAAAAATCTAGTTCTGCTTCGTTTTATTCAGAACAGATTTGAAACTGTTTTGATAGAAACAAAAAAGGGTTGCTTCGTAATGAAGCAACCCTTTTTATATTGTGCGTAATTGAGAATATATTATCTAATGTACCGAGCTTTCCGGATCAAGCTGGAACGAAGGTAAACGCCACTTGAATCGCACGGCCGCCATGCGCAGCAAGTAACCAACCACAAGCGTAACAATCGTCGCGGTTACGTCGTTGATGCCAAGCTCAAGCAAACCTAGGTATAAACCTGAAGCGACAAGTGCGACAGACGCATACAGCTCTTCATGCAATACCAATGGTGTTTGACGACAGATAAGATCGCGCAGCAAACCACCAAAGACGCCAGTGACTAGCGCAGATACCATGCAGATCATAGGGTGAAGACCCATGGTCATAGCTACCTTAGTACCAATGATACTGAACACGATAAGCCCTAGTGCATCCAAACGAATGAATAGCCCTTTGAGCTTGATTACCCATTTAGCCAGTCCTGTAGTGATAACACCTGCGATACAGGTGATTGCCAGATACTGCGGGTTCTCAACCCAACCTAAAGGGTAATGGCCAAGTAGGATATCTCGTACTGTACCGCCGCCAATTGCCGTTGCACTGGCAACCAGCATTACACCAAACCAATCCATTTTTTGTTTGCCAGCACTGAGAGCGCCGGTCATGGCTTCTGCCGTGATGCCAATGATATACAAAACACTTAGTAGCATTGCTGTAGCTCTATAATATAGGTCTATAAATTGGAGTCTTATAGGCCTTAGGGATATAAAAATGAAGCGCGAGTGTAGTAGTAAAAACGCTTATTGACGAATGAATATTTGTACCGTGAATAGGCATTTCAGATTAGCTAAACTAATCATTCACCTCAAAGTAGTGTAATCTGGGATCTGCAATCGATTGTCACGGTAAAGTATTGGGGTCAACCCAATGCCATTGCTTGTGATAGGGCTTTACCGATCGCTGAAAAAAACGCAAAATGCCCCAGTTCTTTTTACTTAAATTTGATTTTATGACGCACCAATACTCAGACATCATCGATATTTTCAATCAAACCTTTTTCGAGAGCTACAATACCAAGCTCGAACTGGGTGCAGACGAGCCTATTTACCTGCCAGCCGACGAACAGATTTCTCATCACCGTATCGTTTTTGCTCGCGGCTTTTACGCGTCAGCCCTTCACGAAATAGCACACTGGTGTGTTGCTGGGCCTGAACGTCGTTTGTTGGAAGATTTTGGCTATTGGTATGAACCTGATGGTCGAACTGAGGCGGTTCAAGCTGAGTTTGAAAAAGTAGAAATTCGCCCACAAGCGTATGAATGGATCATTGCGATGAGTGCGGGCTTTCCTTTTAATGTCAGCTGTGACAATCTACACGGCGATTTTGAGCCAGATCGTTTGGCCTTTATGAATAAAGTACACAGTGAAGTCATGGGTATCTTTGAAGCTGGTCTTCCGCCTCGCGTGAAAATGCTCTCTGAAGCATTACGCAGCTTCTACGATGTAGAACCTTTATGTACTAGCCAATTTATTGTGAAATAAGAGAATATTATGATTATCGAATTTGAAGAAAAACTACTTGAAGTAATTGATGCTCGCATTGAAAACGCATCAGACGATGAACTGTTTGCTGGTGGTTACTTACGTGGTCATATTTCTCTTTCTGTGGCTTCATGTGAAGAAGAAGGCATTGAAGATGTGGCAGAAGTAAAAGCTCGTATTGAACAGAGCCTAGACGACGCTCGCTCTGAACTAACACCAGCAGACCGCACTATCGTTAATGACCTTTGGGTTGAGCTACAAAACCAAGCTTAATCTCGATATATTAATACTATCCGCTCAGTCCCTTCCTTTCCATTTTGCTGAGCGAACTGGTTTATTTGAGACTCGTTCGAAATTTTTGAATGAGTCCGTTCATTTCTTGTGATGGTTACATTTTCTTACTACGTTATTCTAATCCCACTTAACGGAATTACAGAAAAGGTCACATCATGAAAGTTATCGCATTTGGCGCAAGCACAAGTTCTACCTCAATCAACAAAACACTAGCAACTTACGCAGCAAACTTGATTGAAGGTGCTGAAGTTAAAGTCCTAGACATCAACGATTACAATGTTCCTATGTTCAGTGAAGACACTGAAAAAGAGATCGGCCAAGCTGAAGGCGCTCAAGCATTCTTACGCGACCTAGCTGAAGCTGATGCGTTTGTTATCTCGTTCGCAGAACACAATGGTCACTACCCAGCAGCGTATAAAAACCTATTTGATTGGGCGACACGCATTGAGCGTTCAGTATTTGGCGAGAAGCCGGCGGTTTACCTAGCGACTTCACCGGGCCCTGGCGGCGCACAAACGGTACTTGGCGCAGCAACAGGTTCTGCACCTTACTTCGGTGGCAACGTGCAAGCGTCAGTTTCAGTACCAAGCTTCTACGATAACTTTGATTTTGAATCTGGTTCTATCAGCAACGAAGAGATCGCTCTACAGATTAAAGACGCGGTTGCTAAGCTGTAAATACAGCTTCGTTTAGAGCATCAGTTTAGAGCAACACGAACAACAAAAAGCCCGAGGGACATAATGTCGCTCGGGCTTTTTAGCTTTTAACTTTTTAGTTTCAGATATTCAGATATTCAGATATTCAGATATTCAGAAATTTCAGATGTTCAGATGTTCAGAATAGCTGGACTAGAAACTACGGGTTTGATTTAGAATGCTTGTCAGCAACCCATCCAGCCGTTAATGCCTTGCCTTTACGCAGTCTGCGTACCCACATTCGACTTGGGTGAATCGCCTCAAGCACATCAACAGGCAAGGGCAGCGGATCGCCACAGATCTGTGATGCTAATACTTCAGCCAATAATGGTGCAGAGCTCAAACCACGTGAGCCTAGCCCGATAAAGCAATAAAGGTTAGGGAAGCTTGTTACCGTCTGAACATCCTCAACCGAGTCACGCTGTGGGTTGAAGTTGTGGAGATCTTGATACTGTTCCTTAATGGCTTCAAAGTCACCAACGTTTCCGACAAACGGAAGGTGGTCACGGCTTACGCTTCGGATACCTTGGCGCGCTAAGTTGTCACTGGTGTCGACATCTTTTGTCCATGCTTGGTCTGGTAGCGACCCATGTAGGCGCTCGCCATTGTGCTGCTGAACCTCAATATCAAACTCTTGGTCGATATTAGTTTTGTCGTAGTTCGCACCAATACAGTGGTGACCATTGTTTGGGTTCTGTGGCGTCAGGTAGCCATCAAAGCACAATACGGTTTTTAGTTTACTGAGATTTTCCGTGGTCGGAATATGGCTCACTTGGCCTTTAACCGGAGTCAGTGGTACTGGCTGAGTTTGTTCAAACTGAGTGAACTTGTGCCCATTCGCGACAACTACTTGGTCGTGCTTGGTTTGCATCTCACCTTGAGGTGTCTCAATCGTCAGTAACCATTGTTGTTCAACTTTGAGCCACTCAAGTTGCGTTACTTGATGTTGATAGTGTGCGCACACTTGGCTGTTCTCTTCTAACTTGCCAATCAAGCCTTGAGTCAGTTGAAGAGGGCTTAACCAACCACCCAGCGGAAAGTAAACACTCTCTTTATCGACCGGCAAGCCAATCTTTTCGTTGGCTTGCTCTGGCGATAAACGCTGAATTAGGTCGGTGTGGAAGTTGCCTTCCAACATGCGGTTGAGCTTTTTAGTGGAGCCTTGATCCCACATCAAGATGTTCACGCCACACCAGCTGTGATCAAATTGTATAGACTGAGCCGCTTGATTAATAAATTGACGAGCAAACAGTAACCCTGGGCCAAACACGCGAGACACGTTCGAGGTCGCTTCACTCAACAACGGGTAAATCGCACCTTGGTTGTTACCCGAGGCATTGCCCGCAGCTTGTGGGTGTTCACAATAAAGGGTGATATTTTTACCACGACGGCTTAGCGTTTTGGCTAATGCAGCACTGGCTACGCCACCACCAATAATCGCAATGTCTTGTGATTCACTGTGTTTAGAAAGGCCATACCAAGGTTTGATGTTGGTATGAGCCTGCTTTTCGCCAAGTCGGCCGGCAATCATTTCTCGCTTAGTACCAAAGCCTTTGACCTTTTTCATTTCAAAGCCAGCTTCAATTAAGCCACGGCGAACAAAGCCAGCAGCGGTGAAGGTGGCGCAGCTACAATCTTGTTTTGCTAGCTTGGCCATGCCGTTGAACAGGTTTTGATTCCACATCTCAGGGTTCTTGCTCGGAGCAAAACCATCTAAGAACCAAGCATCAACCAAACCTTCACGTGGGGTTGGTACGTTAGGCATGCAATCTTTAATATCGCCAAACCACAAATCAAGCGTGATTGCACCGTCGCCCAGCACAATGCGGTGACACTCAGGTAGAGCGATAGGGTAGTGTTCTTGGAGTTGCGTCGCATACTCGGCTAATTCTGGCCACGATTGGTGTGCTTTGATGAGATCCTCATTATTTAAAGGATATTTTTCAAAACTGATGAAATGTAACTCTTTGGTCATCGCTTGTGGGTTATCTTTAAGAAAAGCATCGAACCATTGCCAAACTGCAAGAAAGTTCAAACCTGTGCCAAAGCCGGTTTCAGCAATCACAAAGCGGCGTTGTTCATGTTCAAGCCAACGCTCTGGAAGGTGGTTTTGCTTTAAAAAGACGTAGCGAGTTTCTTCTAAACCGTTAACATTGGAGAAGTAAACGTCGTCAAATTGGTCTGAAACTGGCGTGCCAGACTCATTCCATTCCAGTTCTGCATTAGTAATTGAAGTCATAAAATCTATCATTTTGTGATTTGAAGCGATATGTTGGTAGGGATTGTACGAATTTCTAGGAAAGCTGACCACTTTTGTTAGGCTTCTTAGTTATCATCTAGCTGAATTTAGAATTATAGGAATGTCACATGAAACGAGTCGTAATCACCGGTATGGGTATTGTTTCAAGTATCGGTAACAACGTCGAAGAAGTTTTAGCATCACTGAAAGAGGGTAAATCTGGTATTACCGCTTCAGAGCAGTTCAAGGAAAATGGCTTGCGCTCTCAAGTATGGGGTAACCTAAAAATGAACCCTGCTGACCATATCGATCGCAAAAAAATGCGCTTTATGGGTGATGCAGCGGCATTCGCTTATCTTTCAATGGAGCAAGCAATTGCTGATTCTGGTTTAACTGAAGATCAAGTATCTAATGACCGCACGGGTATCGTTGCGGGTTCAGGTGGTGCTTCATCTCTAAACCAAGTAAACGCGGTAGACATCATCCGTGAGAAAGGCGTGAAGCGCGTTGGTCCATACATGGTTCCACGTACAATGGCTTCTACGGTTTCTGCTTGTCTAGCAACTCCTTTCAAAATCCGTGGTGTGAACTACTCTATGAGCTCTGCATGTGCGACATCTGCACACTGTATTGGTCACGCAATGGAGCTTATCCAACTTGGTAAGCAAGACGTTGTATTCGCTGGTGGCGGTGAAGAACTGGATTGGTCTCTGACTATGATGTTCGACGCAATGGGCGCACTTTCTACTAAGTATAACGACACGCCAGAACTGGCTTCTCGTACCTACGATACAGACCGTGATGGTTTCGTTATCTCTGGTGGCGGCGGCATGCTAGTTATCGAAGAACTTGAGCACGCTGTTGCTCGTGGCGCAAAAATCTACGGTGAAATCGTAGGTTACGGCGCAACGTCAGATGGCTACGATATGGTTGCTCCTTCTGGTGAAGGTGCGGTTCGTTGCATGAAGATGGCGATGCAAAACGTTGATGGCGTTGATTACGTGAACACTCACGGTACTTCAACTCCAGTTGGCGACGTGAAAGAGCTAGGCGCTATCCAAGAAGTATTTGGTGGCAACAGCCCAGCAATTTCTGCAACTAAAGCGATGACAGGTCACGCTCTAGGTGCTGCTGGCGTACACGAAGCAATTTACTCAACGCTAATGCTAGACAACGGCTTTATCGCTCCAAGCATTAACGTTTCTAACCTAGACGAAGCTGCTGCTGGCCTAGACATCGTAACTGAAGCTCGTGATCAAGAGCTAACAACGGTTATGTCTAACAGCTTTGGTTTCGGCGGTACGAACGCAACGCTAGTAATCAAAAAGTACCAAGCTTAACTTAGGCTTGAGTTACAGAGACAAGGTTAATCGTTAAAGGGTTGCGCTAGTGCAGATTCAACACGCACAGGTCACCCAGTAATAATGACCATCAGAACAAAGTTTTTAGACGTAGGTTTGTAAACGTGTTTTTTAAACATAGTTTTTAAATCTGGGTTTAGAGATTGAAAGGTTTCCAGAGCTTGACCAGTACTGACCTTGGTTAGTACTGGTTGAACAGACGCAAGACTCTGTCTCCTGGAGAGCGAGATAGGATCCTTTTGTTCTGGATGTTTGCCCGATTGTTTATTCAATCGGGCATTTTTCGTTTTAGCCGTTTGATATTTGGGTATGGAATCTTATGCCTGTTGTTTGTGCAGACTCAGTGATTCAGCCCTTTATTTATAATGTATTCCAATTGCTACTCGACACCGTGTGTGGAATTTTGCACAATCATTTCAATTCACATTTAGGTCGATAGACCCCAACAAAAGTACTCGCCAAATGAAAATCTTAATCGACGAAAATATGCCTTATGCTGAAGCGCTTTTTAGCCAGCTAGGGGAAGTGACAATGAAGTCTGGTCGCACATTAACAGCTGACGACCTAGTTGACGTAGACGCATTGATGATTCGCTCTGTTACTAAGGTAAACGAGTCATTGATCAGCAAAGCCAATAAGCTGAAGTTTGTCGGTACTGCGACGGCTGGTATGGATCATGTTGACCAAGAATTGATGAAAGAGCGTGGCATTTTCTTTACTGCGGCGCCTGGCTGTAACAAGGTGGGTGTTGCTGAGTACGCGTTCAGTGCGATGATGGTGCTTGCGCAGCAACAAGGCTTCTCTGTTTTTGATAAAACGGTTGGTATTATCGGCTGTGGTCAAGTGGGCAGTTACTTAGCGAAGTGCCTAGAAGGCATCGGTATTAAAGTTCTGCTGAACGATCCTCTAAAACAGCAAGAAGGTGATACTCGCGAATTTACTGAGCTAGAGACTCTGCTTGAGCAATCAGACGTTATTACATTGCATACACCGATCACTAAGACGGGGGAGTTTCCAACGCATCACTTGATCAATGAGCAAGTGCTGAACAACTTACGTGCTGATCAAATCTTGATTAATGCAGCTCGCGGTCCTGTGGTTGATAACCAAGCGCTAAAAGCTCGCCTGCAAAAAGCCGATGGTTTTACCGCAGTGCTTGATGTGTTTGAGTTTGAACCTGAAGTCGACTTTGAGCTTCTTCCACTTCTTGCTTTTGCGACTCCTCACGTAGCGGGCTACGGTTTAGAGGGTAAAGCGCGTGGTACCACGATGATCTTCAACAGTTATTGTGAGTTTTTAGGTACTGAACAGCGTGCGTATGCAAGCGACTTATTGCCGACAGCGCCTGTACCTCAAATGAAATTAGATAGAGCTTGGGATGAAGCAACACTGCACAATTTGACTCAGTTGATCTATGATGTGCGCAAAGACGACGCCTTATTCCGTCGCAATATCGCTACGCCGGGTTCTTTTGACAAGATGCGTAAAGAATATTGGGACCGCAGAGAGTACAGTGCTGTCGAGTTAACGGGCGACGAATCTTGTAATTTAACGCCGTTATCTAAACTCGGTTTTATGGTAAAGCCAACTTTATAAAAGAGAGAAACAATGAGCCAAGAATTTAATATTGCTATTTTAGGTGCTACTGGTGCGGTTGGTGAAACCATTCTTGAAGTACTTAAAGAGCGTAAATTCCCTGTCGGTGAACTGCACTTACTAGCAAGTGAACGTAGTGAAGGCAAAACTTCCCGTTTTAACGGCAAAACAATACAAGTACAAAACGTAGAAGACTTCGATTGGTCTCAAGTACATATTGCGTTTTTCTCTGCTGGTAGCGAGCTTTCTGAGCGTTGGGCTCCAATTGCTGCGGATGAAGGTGTGGTTGTTATCGATAACACATCACGCTTCCGCTACGAATACGATGTTCCTTTGGTTGTGCCAGAAGTAAACCCTGAAGCGATTGCTGAATTCCGTAATCGCAACATCATTGCGAACCCTAACTGTTCTACTATCCAAATGGTTGTAGCACTAAAACCAATTCACGATGAAGTGGGCCTTGAGCGTATTAACGTTTCAACTTACCAATCAGTGTCTGGTGCAGGTAAGCCAGGTATCGATGAGCTAGCGGGTCAAACGGCTAAGCTTCTTAACGGCATGCCAGCTGAAAACTCAGCGTTCTCACAACAGATCGCTTTCAACTGTATTCCTCAAATCGATGAATTTACAGAGAACGGCTACACGCGTGAAGAGATGAAGATGGTTTGGGAAACTCAAAAAATCTTTGCTGACTCTTCAATCACAGTGAACCCGACTTGTGTTCGCGTACCAGTATTCTACGGTCACGCAGAATCTCTACACATTGAAACTCGCGCACCAATCGCTGCAGAGCAAGTGGTACAGCTTCTAGAGAACACAGAAGGTGTTGAAGTATTCCAAGCGCTAGACTTCCCAACTCAAGTTCGTGATGCAGGTGGTAAAGACCACGTAATGGTTGGTCGTATTCGTAACGACATCAGCCATCACAGCGGCGTGAACATGTGGGTTGTCGCTGATAACGTTCGTAAAGGCGCAGCAACAAACGCAGTTCAAATCGCTGAAGTTCTGATTCGCGATTACTTCTAAGCTTTATTGCTTTGATAAACAAGCCTCACTCTTTAGTGGGGCTTTTTTAATCGATTAAAAATATTGTTAGTCAAATTGTGTGAAATTGCTGCGAATATTGTTGCTGCAACACATTTTTTGTTTTCATCCCTATAGTTTTACGTCATTTATCCGATATATTTAATAGATCATCACTTTTCCGAATTTAAGCACCTAGCTGAGCCTTTTATGTTTCAAATTTTCAAGCCGTGGTTAATGCCTTTTGCCTTTATCATTGCGACTCAGATTTCCGTTGTTCGTGCAGATTCCATTCGAGTTGTAGGGCCTAATGGCCAGATACAATCAGCGCCTACGTTTTCAGAACCACTTCAAAGAGCGCAATCGAATAGCGCTGAGCCTTCACGTTTCTATGGTCCAACTCGCGGCTCAGAAACATTGTGGTCTATTGCTTCAAAGTTACGCCCTGATAACTCCGTGTCAGTCCAACAAACTCTGTTGGCTATTTATCGCTTAAACCCACAAGCGTTTGAAAACCAGAATATCCATAGCCTGCTGCCTGCCAGTAATTTACGAGTGCCTTCTTTAGAGCAAGCACGTGCAAGCTCGACGCAGCAAGCTATCAACATCATGAACTCACATCTTGCTAAGCTTGATGCTCCTGCAAGTAAGCCTGTCGCTTCAAAACCCAAAGCGTCGAGTTCTGATGCAAAAAATGTTGCTCCTGTTAAACAAGTAAGCACTGCTGAAGTCGCTAAAAAGCCATTGTCTCCAACTCAATCATCTCTAGCTCAATCCGCTCCAACTCAAGAGATGAACAAGTTAGAGAAGCAGCTAGAGCTTTCAGAAACTGAATTACTGTCACTTGAAGAGAAAAACCACCAACTTCGTTTGATGTTATCGAATGTTCAATCGGAAGTGGATGAGCTAAAAACTGAGCTCAGCGATGAAGACCGCATTCGTAGCGAAGTGGAAAAACTGCTTGATGAAGAGCGCAGAAAGAACGCCGAAATTGAAAAAATGGCACCAAGTGCCATGGACGAACTGTTATCGAATGGTTGGTTAGTAGCGGCTCTGGCAATTATTCCAGGCCTGCTAATTGGTTTGATCGTTGTGATGCTGTTAGGCCGTCGTTCTAAAAATGATGAGCAACAGCAAACTGCTCAAGAGCAACCGATTCAGCCAGAACCAAGCACCGTTGCGCCTATTACATTGGGCGACGAGATGGATGACCTTAACGAGCTGTCTTTAGACGATGACTTGTTTGGTACGGAAGATGACGCCAACAAGTTGTTTGACGATCAAGCGCTAGCTGAGGAAGACGATGTCTTTGCCGGCTTAGATGAATCTGATCTCGATTTTAATCTAGATGGTGAAGACGATGACCCGTTCGCCAGCATTGGCGAAAACGGTGATTTAGACACCAACTTCGACGATCTAGATTTAGACAGCAGCAACGGCATTAGTGTTAATGGTGAAGAGAAAGCGCTTGGCCTTGAAGAGATGGAGCGTGCGCTAGACAAAACAGCGGAAAGTGCCGTCGATACTGATGATGTCGACTTCGACCTTTCTGATGATAACGCAATGTCTGCGGATGACATTGAAGCTTTACTATCTCAAGAGTCTGAAACTGAAGATCTCGGTTCCAACGAGCTAGACCAATCTTTATTAGATGATCTGTTTGCTCTTGATGACGAAGATGATGATAGCTTCGATATTGATGCTCTGATTTCGGAAGAGCAAAGTGATTCGCCTTCTAGCACTGAAACACCAGCAAGCGATGATTTTGACATCGATGCGCTTATCTCTGAGCAACAAAGTGAGACCAAGCCTGCTGATTTGAGTAATGACGACTTTGATATTGATGCTCTAATCTCTGAACAACAGTCCCCTGAGCCTGAGCCTGCGTCACCAACAGCGAATGATGATATTGATGACATCTTTGCCCAAGTTGCCGCTCAGAACGATCAAGCGAATGACCCTTTCAACCTCGATAGCGACGATGAGATTGCCACTAACCTAAACAATGGTTTGGCGTCTGACGATGATATCGAAAACATTCTGTCTCAGTTCGATAAGCCAATCGTAGATGAAGAACCTCAAGACAGCGTTGACCTGCTTGATGAGCAACTGGCAGGCGATGACGTAGACCTAAGTAACTCGACAGACCTTCTTGATGAGATGCTAGGGGACGATTCGGATGATGAGTCTGAAAGCGAATCTCTTGGCTTTGATTCTCTGTCTGAGCTTGAAGAGCTTTCTGGTTTATCGACCGATGATGACCTCAACATCGCAGAAGACAGCACGGAAACCTTGGATGAATTAATAGGTGACTCTGACGACGATGATTTCGAACTCGACGCCGAAAGTACCGACTTATTGGATGATTTCCTTGATGGTGAATTGTCAGATGATGAGCTTTCAGCGGATGCATCAAAATCAGAATCTCTAGACCCATTTGATGACTTACTGACAAGTGGCATTGAAGACGAACTTGAATCTGAAGATAAGGCGTTTGATAAAGAGCTAGACGCAGCCTTTGGTTTGGACAACGCCAATGAGGAGCCTGAAAAGGACTCAGACGTTGAGCTTACTCCGTTAACCTCTGAAACATCTGAAGGTGAGCCTGAGCAAGCATCGGACATTAGTGAAACACCACAACCTGAAGTCGTTACTGATGAATCGTTAGATTCGGAACTGATTCAAGACAGCGCTGACGTTAAGCCAGAGAATGATGAAGCCTTTAATCGTGATGGCTTTATCGATGATTTGTTCGGTGTCGCACCGGCAACGGATGCTTTGCTTGATGACTCTCTAGAAACAACAGACGAGGCGTTGATTGATGAGTTAATGACTTCTGATGACAATGATTTGTTGCCAGCAATAGAAGAGCCTGTTGAACCATCAATTGACAATACGGTTGAACCAGAGCAAGCGTCTCTTTTAGACAGCGACGAAGTATCAGCGCAAGAAACCGCATCATCGGTCGAAGATGATGAACTGGATATCGACTCGCTGTTATCTGAGAATTCTGATTTTGACAAACCAGATTTTGAAGAGCGAGTTAAAGAAGAAACCGCACAACAACAACCAGAGCCGAAAGAAGCCGACGTACAAGAGCAAGCTTCGCCATCGTCTTTGAACGATATCTCTGAAGATGAAGAAGAAACGGTTGAAGACTGGTTAGCTGAAGCCATCGACGATGTAGAGTCGCCAGCGAACATTGACTCTGATTTTGACTTTGAGCCTAAAATTCAAGGTAGCGACGAATTTGAAGATGTCGTTGAATCCTTGCCAGAGCCAGAGCCAGAGCCAGAGCCAGAGCCAGAGCCAGAGCCAGAGCCAGAGCCAGTTCGAGCTGCAAATATGCCAGAGATCATTCCAAATGAATTCGGTGTACCACAAGACGACGATTGGCTGATTGAAGACGAGGCGTCTGAACCAGAAGTATTAGCGGAAACTGACGTAACACCAGAGCTAGTGACACCAGTCGCTGAACCTCAGTTAGATGCTGAACCGCAAGTTGAAGCTACACCACAAGCGGAAGTAGCAGAACAAGCTGAAGTTCTAGGACAAGAAGGCGAAGAAGAATTCTCGTTTGATGACTTTGAACTACCAGAGTTTGGTGAAGAAGATGCACTAGCGGAAGCTGAAGCAGCTGCACCACAAGCAGAAATAGCAGAACAAGAAAGCGCAGAAGAATTCTCGTTTGATGACTTTGAACTACCAGAGTTTGGTGAAGAAGACACACTAGCGGAAGCTGATGCTGAATCAACAGCAGAACCAGTAACGCCAGCTATTGATGCTCAACCAAGTGTTGAACCTCAAACTGAAGCCCAAGTTATAGCTCAGGCGCGAGACGACGAAGAGTTTTCGTTTGATGATTTCGACTTACCAGAGTTTAGTGAAGAAGACGCACTAGCGGAAGCTGATGCTGAATCAACACCAGAGCCAGCAACGCCTGCTATAGACTCTCAATCAAGTGTTGAATCGCAACCAACCGCTGAGCCTCAGCTAGATACTGCACCACAGGCTGAAACTGCGCAACCAGAAAGCGAAGAAGAGTTCTCATTCGATGACTTCGAACTTCCAGAGTTTGGTGAAGAAGACGCGTTAGCAGAAGTGGTGAGTGAGCCTGATGAAGCGCAGTTAGAGCAAGACTTAGCGCCTGACACCGAGAAGTTCGAGTTCGATGATCTTGATCTTCCTGAGTACGATGAAGAAAGCGCAAAAGCGGACTCTGTTTTAGATGATATTGAGCAAAGCAATGCTGAGCCGGTGGCGGAAGACCAAGGCGTAGAGTTCGATGAGCTTGATTTACCTGAATATGGTGAAGATGAAGCCATCTCTGATGCGTTTGCTGAGAAGCCAACACCACTGACTTCTTTCAGCCCACAAGGCGAAGAGCAAGATGCGTTGCATGATCTGTTCTCAAATCCGCAGAGCTACAGTCAGGCTGATGATTTCTCGAATGCTGAAGACTCTGAACCGGCTGGCTTTGCACAGCCAGAACAATCACTGAGCGCGGCTTCAGAGCCAAACTCAACGCCTGCATCGGTTCAAGATGAGCCACTAGAAGGCTTTGATGACTTTGATGAGACAGCATTAGCTGAGTTGCTTTCTGAAGATGTTCAAGACTCTGTCGACAACATGTTCGATAAGCCATTGGACGCAACTTCGATTGATAGCGCAGGGCTAGATATTGACGCAATGCTTGAAGTTGGCGGCGAAGACTGGAAAGGCTTTAACCTAGCGCCAGAGCAACAATCGAGCATGCATAATGATGTGCCTGATGACCAACAAGAGATTTGGGCGTCGGCTGAACAGCAAGCTGAACCGAAGATCAAAGAAGAGAATTGGGCTCAACAAGACAACCTAACCGAATCAGGCAACAGTCGTGATAAGCAGTACATGACGATTGATGAACTGATGGCTCAAGTCGAGCAAGAAGGTGAAGAAGTCATTAATCCAGACGATGAAGAGCTTAAACTGGATGTTGGTTTAAACGAATTCCCTGATGTTATCGGTGATATTGGCAATTATGATGTCGACAGCAATGCAGAAGCTGCGGGTAAGCTTGATTTGGCCAAAATCTACATCGAGATGAGTGACTCGCAAGGGGCAATTAAGCTTCTAGAAGAGGCAATCGTTGATGGCAGCGATGATATTCGTCGAGAGGCAAAAAATCTTATCGATACGTTAAACGGTCGATAAATTGACAAATCAGAAGGGTAGCGTTGGCTACCCTTTATTTTAAGGCGATGCAGAGCACTATTGTTTGATTTGGTTTTTAAGAAGCATCGTCTCGGTCGATGCTGATTGTTTATTTAAGTTTTAGCTCCATCCTGTTTGGGCTAGCACTGATTTCCGTATATACTTCTCGCCCATTTTCAAAGAGAACAAGAACATGAAAATTGCTTTAGGTATTGAATATAACGGTACCCACTACTTTGGTTGGCAGCGCCAACGAGACGTGAAAAGTGTCCAAGAAGAATTGGAAAAGGCTCTTTCAGTTGTCGCGAATCACCCTGTAGAAGTTATGTGCGCAGGTCGTACAGATGCCGGTGTTCACGGTACGGGACAAGTCGTTCACTTTGAAACTAATGTCGATCGTAAAATGGTGGCATGGACAATGGGCGCGAATGCCAACATGCCAAAAGACATTGCGGTTCGTTGGGCGACAGAAGTGAATGAGGATTTCCATGCTCGTTTCTCGGCAACAGCTCGCCGTTATCGCTACATTATCTTTAACCATGCACTACGCCCAGGCATTTTGAATTCAGGCGTGAGCCATTATCATGGTCACCTTGATGAGAAAAAAATGCATGAAGCGGGTCAGTACTTACTTGGTGAGAATGACTTCACTTCGTTCAGGGCAACACACTGTCAATCTCGTAGCCCATGGAGAAACATGATTCACTTGAACGTGACTCGCCATGGACACTACATTGTGATCGATATTAAAGCGAATGCGTTTGTTCACCACATGGTGAGGAATATTACTGGTAGCCTTATTGCCGTAGGTAAAGGTGAGCAGAAACCAGAGTGGATCCAGTGGCTTTTAGAAGCTAAAGATCGAAAAGTAGCCGGCGCGACGGCAAAAGCGGAAGGTTTGTATCTGGTGGATGTTGATTATCCTGAACATTTTGAGCTACCACGAGAGCCAATTGGCCCTCTATTTTTACCGGATAATTTGAACTAAATGTGAGACTTAGGTTCAAAAATTATTACGGTTTAGTGCGTAAGATAGTCCCAGAAAATAGGTACAACCAGTTTTTTATCTACAGTCGCTGTTTTATGTGCTTTAATTCCCACGCATAATTCCCAAATTTATTTCTTTCGCAATCAAGCGGAAGAATCGAAACAAAAAGGTCTTCCATGAGTTGGCTTGAAAAGATTCTAGAAAAAAGCAACATCGTAACATCTCGTAAAGCGTCTATCCCTGAGGGTGTTTGGACTAAATGTACTTCTTGTGAGCAGGTTCTGTACCATGCTGAACTAGAGCGTAACTTAGAAGTATGTCCAAAATGTGACCATCACATGCGCATGAAAGCACGTCGCCGTCTGGATACATTCCTAGACAAAGGTGAGCGTGTTGAACTAGGTGCTGATCTTGAGCCACAAGACAAGCTGAAGTTTAAAGACTCCAAGCGTTACAAAGAACGTATCTCTGCTGCTCAAAAGAACAGTGGTGAAACAGACGCATTAGTTGCAATGAAAGGCGAACTACTGGGTTTACCTATCGTAGCGTGTGCTTTTGAATTCTCATTCATGGGCGGCTCAATGGGTTCTGTTGTTGGTGCTCGTTTCGTGAAAGCGGTAGATGCTGCTATCGAGAACAACTGTGGTTTAGTGTGTTTCTCTGCAAGTGGTGGTGCTCGTATGCAAGAGGCATTGATGTCTCTAATGCAAATGGCGAAAACCAGTGCTGCGCTTGAGCGTTTATCTGCGAAAGGCCTACCGTTTGTTTCAGTCATGACTGATCCAACAATGGGTGGTGTTTCTGCAAGTTTGGCAATGCTTGGCGATATCAACATTGGTGAGCCAAAAGCACTGATCGGTTTTGCTGGACGTCGTGTAATCGAACAAACGGTACGTGAAGACCTTCCTGAAGGTTTCCAACGCAGTGAGTTCCTACTAGACCACGGTGCTATCGACATGATCGTTGACCGTCGTGAGATGCGTCAGCGCGTTGCAAGCCTTGTTGCTAAAATGACCAACCAGCCTTCACCATTAGTAGTTTCTGTGAACGATTCACCGAATGAAGCTACTTATGAAGTACCAGAAGCGCCAGAAAAAGGGTAAAGTACCTTCTAACAAACCAACTTTATTATGGTTATGAGTTAGATGAGTCAACAACCTATTCCTCAAGCCACATCCTCTTTGGAGATGTGGCTTGATTATTTATCAAACATCCACACAAGCGCTATTGATCTTGGATTAGACCGAGTTCAGGCCGTCGCCTCTAAGGCAAACCTCACCAAACCTGCTCAACATGTTATTACTGTTGCCGGAACCAATGGCAAAGGCTCAACATGTGCACTGATGGAAGCGATTCTATTGGACGCTGGTTATTCAGTTGGTGTCTACAGCTCTCCTCACTTAATTCGCTATAACGAACGTGTTCGTATCAACGGCCAAGATCTATCTGATGAAAAGATGGTTCAGTCTTTCGATTTCATTGAGAAAGAGCGTGGCGAAATCAGCCTGAGCTTTTTCGAATATGGCACTTTAGCGGCGTTACGCGCATTTCAAACTGAAGCGGTTGATGTTGTGCTTTTAGAAGTGGGTTTAGGCGGGCGTTTAGACGCGACCAATATCGTTGAGCATGATGTTTCTGTGATTACTAGTTTGGCTGTCGACCATGTTGACTGGCTAGGTGATGACATCAATGTGATTGGCTTTGAGAAAGCGGGCATTTATCGCAGCGGTAAACCAGCTATCTGTGGTCAACCCAAGCCACCGGCTACGGTTGCGGCGCACGCTGATGACATTAAGGCTGAGTTCTACCAAGTCGGTATTCAATACACTTATGATGTTGACGGTGATACGTGGAACTGGCGCAGTGGTGCATTCCAACTAGAATCGCTACCTATTCCAAGCCTGCCGTTACCTAACGCGGCAACAGCGTTGATGGCATTGGGCACATCAGAGCTTAGTATTAGTGACGTGAACGTGGTTAACGGCATGAAGAATGCGCAGCTTCCAGGGCGTATGCAGCAAATTAGCGAACAACCCGTGATTGTGCTTGATGTGGCGCACAACCCGCATTCTGCTGAATACTTTGCGCAGCAAGTTACGAAGAAGTATGCAGGTAAAAATTTACACGTTGTAGTCGCCATGCTTCATGACAAAGATATTCCAGCAACATTGGAAGTATTAGCACCAATCGCAACTCATTGGTACCCAGCTTCATTGCAAGGGCCACGCGCAGCGACAGCTTCTGAATTGTGTCAAAGCCTACCTGAAGGCGTAGAGCAGCATTCAAACCCTGTCACAGCGTTTGAAGCGGCTTTAGCTTCTGTTAAAGGTGACGATGTTGTGTTGGTTGTCGGTTCTTTCCATACCGTGGGTGAAGTGTTGGAGCATTGGCAGAAAAAAGGAAACTAAATGGCAAGTAAATTCCAAAGCCGATTAGTCGGCACCATCATTTTAGTGGCCATTGGCGTGATCGTATTGCCCGATGTGCTAGATGGTAAGAAGCTCCACTATAAAGAAGAGTTTGCAAGCATTCCTATTAAGCCTGAGCTTGATAGTAATGTTGAAGTGTTTGAAGTACTCGATCCCGTTGAAGATCAGATAGCGCTACCGGATTCTCCTGTTGAGCAAGTGGTTGAAAGTGGTCGTACTGACAATTCAAACACGCAAACCGCGTCTTCTTCCAATAATAAAGAAGCAGACAAAGTGGCAGTCGTGGTTAAGCCAGTACCGGAAAAAAATGAATACCAAGACAGTGCTTGGATTATTCAATTGATGGCTTTGAAGAATGCTGACAACGCAAAAAACGTTGTTAAGGATCTGCAAAAGCGCGGTTATCAGGCTCACACCAAGCAAGAAAAAACTTTTACGCGAGTAATTATTGGCCCGGATGTCTCTAAATCCAAACTTGAGCGACAAATTAAGGAATTAGAAAAAATTACGGGTTCAAAAGGCCAATTGCTCAAATTTAAACCGTTAAATCCATAAGAAAACGTTTGCGTCAGCATTTTTTCTGTTAAAATGCGCGCCAACTTAAGATGAAGAATTCATGAATTGGTTAGATTTTGTCATTTTAGGCGTGATCGGCTTCTCTGCCGTGATCAGTTTAGTTCGTGGTTTCGCTAAAGAAGCCTTGTCACTCGTAATTTGGTTTGGAGCATTTTTTATTGCTAGCCAGTACTACGCTAAATTAGCGATGTACTTCACCAATATCGAAGATGAGATGTTTCGAAACGGAACTGCGATAGCAGCATTGTTTGTTGCAACGTTAGTTGTGGGTGCCTTAGTTAACTATGTCATCGGTCAGCTAGTTCAGAAAACAGGCCTGTCAGGTACAGACAGAATCCTCGGTGTCGTCTTTGGTGGCTTACGTGGTGTTTTGATTGTTTCTGCAGTGTTGTTTTTCATGGATGCGTTTACTGCATTCCCAAGTTCTGAGTGGTGGAAGAATTCGCAATTGGTTCCGGAATTTAGTCGAATCATTGCGCCGTTCTTCGAGCATTTACAAGCAACATCTAGTTTCTTATCTGGCGCGCTCTAGCGCCAGTTAATGTCGAAAAATCGAGGATTAGGACATGTGTGGTATTGTTGGAATCGTGGGTTCAACACCTGTAAACCAGTCTATTTATGACGCTTTAACGGTATTGCAGCATCGTGGCCAAGATGCCGCTGGTATTTGTACCATAGAAAGCAATCGTTTCCGTCTGCGTAAGGCGAACGGTTTAGTAAAAGATGTTTTTGAAGCAAAACACATGCAGCGCCTACAAGGTGAAGTTGGTATTGGCCATGTTCGTTATCCTACAGCGGGTAGTTCAAGTGCGTCTGAAGCTCAGCCTTTCTACGTAAACTCTCCTTTTGGCATTACGTTGGCACACAACGGTAACTTGACGAACGCAAACGAAGTTCGTGAAAAGTTGTTCGAAAAAGACCGTCGTCATGTAAACACAACCTCTGACTCTGAAGTTCTACTGAACGTGTTAGCTCATGAGATCGATACCGTTAAAGGTAACGTAACTTCAGATGACGTTTTCCGCGCTGTGGCAAATGTGCACCGCACAATTCGTGGTGCTTACGCCGTAACTGCGATGATCATCGGCCACGGTATGATCGCATTCCGTGACCCACACGGTATTCGTCCACTGTGCCTTGGTAAGCGTGAAGTTCAAGGTAAAACAGAGTACATGGTAGCATCTGAATCGGTAGCACTGGATGCTGTTGGTTTTGACTTCATGCGCGACGTAGCACCAGGTGAAGCTATCTACGCAACGTTCGACGGTGAGCTTTTCACTAAGCAATGCGCAGACAACCCACAACTAAACCCATGTATCTTTGAGTTTGTATACTTTGCACGCCCAGATTCATTCATCGACAAAATTTCGGTTTACAGCGCACGCGTTGAGATGGGTGAGATGCTTGGTAAGCGTATTAAAGAAGAGTATGCAGACTTAGATATTGATGTGGTTATCCCAATCCCTGAAACATCGAATGATATTGCGCTACGAATTGCTCAAGCGATCAATAAGCCATACCGTCAAGGTTTCGTGAAAAACCGCTATGTTGGCCGCACGTTCATTATGCCTGGTCAGCAACAACGTAAGAAGTCGGTTCGCCGTAAGCTCAACGCAATCCGCTCTGAGTTTAAAGGTAAGAACGTTCTTCTGGTTGACGATTCTATCGTTCGTGGTACAACATCAGAGCAAATCATTGAGATGGCTCGTGATTCTGGCGCAAACAAGGTCTTCATGGTATCAGCAGCTCCAGAGGTTCGCTTCCCTAACGTTTACGGCATTGATATGCCGAGCGCGACAGAGCTGATTGCTCATGGTCGTGATAACGAAACGATTTGTAAGCAGATTGGCGCAGATGCTCTGATTTTCCAAACACTACCAGATTTGATTTCTGCAGTAGGCATGGGCAATCAAGACATCGCACGCTTCGATACATCAGTATTCAACGGTGAGTATGTAACGGGCGATATCGACCAAGCGTATCTAGATTTCCTAGACTCTTTGCGTAATGACGACTCAAAGGTTCAGCGCGAGATTCAACAAGATCTTGCTAACTTAGAGTTACACAACGAAGGCGCTTAATTAGCGTTTCGTTAGCAATGATTCGTTAGTGCTAGCGATACAGAAAATAAAAAACCAGAGCATGGCTCTGGTTTTTTTGTTTGTGGAGAAGGGGATTGACCTTAATGAATGTGGTATGCGATCACAAAATCAATAAACAATCTAACTTTCTCTGGTAGATGGTCTTTGTGGTTATAAAGCATGTAAATATCACGAGGGTTAGCGCTCCAGTCTTCTAAGACTTGCACTAAGCTGCCATCTTCAATGTATTCACGAATCATCACGTCAGGCATTAGGGTGATACCTAGGCCTTCAGAGCACGCTTGCCTCACCACATTAAGCGCATTGGCGTTGAAACGGCCTTTTTCGCTATTTACCACCGTCTCTTCATTCGAATTACTCAGTTGCCACTTAATCAGCGGGTAGCCTTTGAGTAGCGAATGGTTCGCAAGTTCTTCAGCATGGCTTGGAGCTGGGTTCTTTGCTAAGTATTCAGGGCTCGCGATAAGAATATCTTTGACTTCACTGATTTTTCGGGCAATTAGGCTTGAATCACGCTGTGGGCCAACACGGAAAATCACGTCCCATTCAGTTGGATCCAACTGATCCGCTTGGTTGTTCATCATCAGCTCAATATTGATATCAGGGTATTGAGTCATGAAATCGCTGAACATTGGCATCATCATGCGCTTAGTCAGGTTGGAGGGGGCCGTAATACGAATCTTACCGGAAGCTCCTTTGCACACGTCAGTCAGCTCTTCTGCAGTAGAAGAGAGACGTTGCAATAGTGGAGAGCATTCATTAAAGAAACGTTCGCCGGCCTCTGTTAAAGAAAGTTTACGCGCGTGTCTATTGAGAAGCCTAAGATTCAAAGAATCTTCTAAGGCTTGGATGCGTCGTGTGATGGTCGCAACCGGAATCATAGTCTTGCGCGATGTTGCGGTGTAGCTCCCATTTTCAACGACGAGTCGAAAGAGGTTTAAATCATCTAATTTCATAAATCCAGACACATTTGTTTACAATCTCATCTAATTTATACGTAACAGTGAGATCAATGTTTGCGTTACGTCAACTCGTTGCACTATTTACAAGTATTCCAACCCTCGTCACGAATTACCAGTAAAGAGTGCAAATTTGTGTATTTAGCATTTTATTACTAAGTTTTATATTAGTTCTTAGAACAGATAACAATAATAATTCGACTTAGTTTTGTGAGGTTATAGATTATGTACAAAACTCACAGTCAGCCAGTAATGACCTCGGCTCAGGAAGTAATTAACCAGAAATGCGTGATGTTGGTTGATGATGATCCTATTTTTCGCCGTATAACCAGCGCGTACCTAGACAAGGTCGGTTATAAAGTGGTTGAGGCTGAAAATGGACTGGACGCTCTGCAAAAGCTTAGAGACTCAGCGCCAGATTTAATTGTGTGTGACTTATCAATGCCGATACTTGATGGCATCGAGCTTGTGGAAGAGCTCAGTTTAGAGTACCCGTCACTGCCTATGATCGTGGTGTCTGGCACTGATGATATGTCTGATGTGGCGAAAGCATTACGATTTGGCATTAAAGACTTTCTAGCGAAACCGTTAGAGGATCACGGTCACCTAGGAAGTGCGATTGCGAATACATTGACAGATTCATTCGACAACATTTCAGACCAACGAGATTTTTCGAGCCAATGGTTCTGTGTGGATGACGGGGGAGAGATCCCTGAAGACCAAGAACTGCATTGGCATCTGAATTACCTTCAAGAAAATCCAAGCGCAGCAAAAGACTTACTGCATGCGCTGCTTCCAGAGAAAGATACGCAACAAGGCTCATGGCGTTGCAGTTACCGTTTACTGCAGTCAACAGAGATGATGCCACTTGTGTTTGATTATGCGTGGATGATGAACGGGCAGTTTGCTTTTTACCTCGTCGATTCATCGTCTTCTGATAATGGTGGCTCCGCGACAACACTGTTGGTGAGAGCGCTGTTCCACGATTACATAAGAAACAGAAAAGATTTTAATGTTGATCTCAAAGATATTGCTGAGATCTTAGAGAAGGGGATTCGTTGCTCTAAATGTTCAACCCCAGTGAATGCACTGTTTGGTGTTGCTGATCTCGCAGAGGGAACCATTTCTATTTTACCTGCGGGTTTAGATGGGCAATGGTCAAATGGTGAATTGAATCAACATATTGCAGCAGGTGAGCGCTTGGGCGAGAACTGTAAGAAGAACTTTATTACAAGGGATCTACCGATCGAACAGGGCTGCCAACTTTCGTTGAGTCTACTTGGATCGGCAAGTTTTAGTTTAGACATACACCAAGGGTCTACTGATTAACCCTATATTTCCTCGGTTTTTGTGAATAATTGATTAAGGTATAGTTGCGCAAATGGTGTGGCTATGCCTTTTTTGTTAAATGTCGATTTAGCAAAGCGGGTTTGGTTCGCCGGATACTCACCTTTACTAACAAAAACAAGAAGCAATCATGGCAGATAACAAAGACTTTCAAGACCCGTTTAATGTATTCTACTTTTTAGGGTTTTTAGCCGCATTTTTAATGATCCCATTGCTACCAGCAACGCTTACGTTGATCCGTGTATTCAATGGTTACGCAACATTCTAGTTAAGCTGTCGTCGCTGATTAACGATAGCTAACTCAAGGAGGCCACAATCAGCGTTCGAGTTTTAAGCCTCAATATTGCTGGTGGCCTTTGTATATTTCTCGCAGTTCTAGGGATAGTTTTGCCCGTTCTGCCAACCACTCCTTTTCTCCTTCTTGCCAGCGCATGCTTCATGCGAAGCAATCCGAAAGTTCACAAGTGGATGCACGAGCATAAAACGCTGGGTCCTCTGTTGAACAATTGGCATCAATACGGTGCGGTCACCAAACAAGTTAAAACGCGCGGCGTACTCTTTATCTTGTTGAGTTTTGCGTTATCCATCTACTTTGCCCCTATCATTTGGGTCAAGGTTTTCCTAATTTGCGTACTTGTTATTCTTCTCACATGGTTTATGCGACTTCCAACTCATGAGTTGGTTGCTGACAGCAAAGAAAATCACTACCATTAAGCCAGTGTGCCTGCTTGTATAGCGGGCGTTTATTATTTCAGCAACCAGAGTTATGACTCTCGTTGCAATGAATACCAATCGTACCTTTCCTTAATTCCGAACGTTGATGTTTGATTCGTTAACGAGAGTTTGGAAAGCGGCCTAATGAAGTGCATAAGATTATGAACACAGAAAAAATCTCTCTGATCAAAGCAAGCATCAAAAGCATTCCTGATTACCCTAAAGCGGGTATTTTGTTCCGTGACGTAACAAGCTTGATGGAAGATCCAGTAGCTTACAAAGCGACTATCGACCTGCTAGCGGAAACATACAAGGACATGGGCTTTACTAAGATCGTTGGTACTGAAGCTCGTGGTTTCCTATTTGGTGCGCCTCTTGCACTTGAGCTAGGTGTTGGCTTCATTCCTGTTCGTAAGCCAGGCAAGCTACCTCGTCAAACTGTGGCACAATCTTATGAGCTTGAGTACGGCACTGATACACTAGAAATCCATACCGATGCTATCGTTGAAGGCGATAAAGTGCTTATGGTGGATGATTTACTAGCAACGGGCGGTACGATTGAAGCAACAACAAAGTTGATTCGTCAGCTTGGTGGTGTGGTAGAGCACGCCGCATTTGTTATTAACCTTCCAGAAATCGGTGGTGACAAGCGCTTACAAGGCTTAGGTCTAGAAGTGTTTAGCATCTGCGAATTCGACGGTCACTAATCCTTTTCGGAATTATTCATGAGCTATCTTGCGTTAGCGCGAAAATGGCGACCAACCAAATTTAAAGAAGTGGTTGGTCAAGCCCATGTTTTAACAGCATTAGAGAATGCCCTTAGCCAGAATAGATTGCACCATGCATACCTGTTCAGTGGTACACGAGGTGTTGGTAAAACAACCATCGGCCGTTTGTTTGCTAAGGGACTCAACTGTGAAACAGGCATTACCTCAACTCCTTGTGGTGAATGTGCAACCTGTAAAGAGATCGATGAAGGTCGCTTTGTTGACCTACTTGAGATTGATGCGGCCTCACGTACCAAGGTAGAAGATACCCGCGAGCTTCTGGACAATGTTCAGTACAAGCCTGCACGTGGTCGCTTCAAAGTTTACCTAATCGATGAAGTACACATGCTTTCTAGGCATAGCTTTAACGCGCTTCTAAAGACCTTAGAAGAGCCACCTGAGTATGTGAAATTCTTGCTCGCAACAACGGATCCACAGAAGCTTCCAGTGACTATCTTGTCGCGTTGTTTGCAGTTCCACCTTAAGCCGATCAGCGTTGATAATATTCATGAGCAGCTCGATCATATTCTTGAACAAGAAAATGTGACGTCTGAATCTCGTGCACTTGGCATGATTGCTCATGCTGCTGATGGCAGTATGCGTGATGCGCTAAGTCTTACTGACCAAGCTATCGCATTAGGTAATGGCAATGTCGTGACTGATACGGTTGCGCACATGCTTGGCACATTGGATACAGATCAAGCTATCCATTTACTTGAAGCGATTAGCAGTAAGCAGCCGCAACAAGCAATGGCGTGTATTCAAAGTCTTGCTGAGAATGGCGTAGAGTGGGATGGTTTGTTGAATCAGCTTGCGGCCCAACTGCATCGTCTTGCGATGTTCCAAGCTTTGCCATCTACATTAGATAAGGCACAGCCTGACGCAGAGAAGCTTGAACTACTGAGCAAAGCGCTTAGCCCACAAGATATTCAACTCTACTACCAGATCGTGTTGAAAGGTCGTGAAGACTTACCATTGTCGCCAACCGCTCGCGTTGGTATTGAGATGGTGGTTCTGCGTATGTTGGCATTTAGACCTGCTGAACAAGCGGTTGCAACGGCAATCTCGACTCAGTCGACAAGCCCAGCGCCAGCAGATCAAGCTCAGAGCGTTGCTCAGTCAGTGAGTCAACCTGCGCCAATGGCAGCTCCGAGACAGCCTCAGATGCAACAACAGGCGCCTCAACAGCAAGCTATGCAGCAGCAACCCGTGCAACAGGCTCCGCAGCAGAATCCAGCACAGTATTCAGATTCGCAAGGTTACGCTGATCACGCAGGCAACCAAGGTTATCCAGAACAGGATTACCCGCATAGCCAGTATGATGCACCACCTGCTTATGATGACCGTCCAAGCTACGGTGCAGAGCAGCCTCAGCAGCAACAAACGAATTATCAGAGCCAGAGTCCGGTTCAACAGCCAAGCGCTGCACCGTCTGCTCCTCCTGTTTCGCAAGAGCAGCCAGCGCGTGCAACTTCGCCTGTGAGTGGTTTACGCCACCAATTACGTTCTCAACGCAGAGGCAGCGCGACAACAGAAAACAAAGGCTCAGCGCCAAAAAAGGCTAAAGCGACACCAGCTAAAACTTCAGTTCTTGATCGAGTTGCTCAGCAACACGGTGGTTCTGAGCGGGTGTCGCCAGCTTCTTTATCAGCCTCTTCGACAGAAAATGTGACCAATGATAATGAACCTTATCGCTGGAAGCCGTCTAAACCTGTAGTGAAAGAGGTGAGCAAAGAGCTTACACCTACTCAGATCAAGCGCGCGTTAGAGCATATTAAGACACCAGAAATGGTCGATAAATTGCTTCAAGAGTCGATTGCTCAAGATGAATGGTCCGCCACGATTCAAAAGCTAGAGACAGCCAAGCTTGTTGAACAGTTAGCATTAAACTCAGTGTTTGCTAAAAACGACACATCAATCACTTTAACGTTAAGAGCGAGCCAAGCTCACTTGAATACGGATCGAGCGCAGAGCGAGCTATTGCAGTCTCTCAATACTGTGCTTGGAGAAGAGTGCCATTTGAGTGTTGAAATCGGTGATGGTGGAGAAACGCCGCTAGAACTGCGAGAAAGATTGTATCAAGGTAAGTTGAAAGACGCGTTTACCGCTCTAGAAAACGATGCCAACGTACAGTTCATTGAAAGACGTTTTGCCGCTGAACTCGATAGAGACAGCGTTCGTCCTATCTAGAGCGTTTTCTCGTTTAGTGACCGGCGTATCATCCCAGATAAGCAAATCTGAGAACTGAACATCGAGGGGTTGAATCATACTGTTTTAACCCCCATTTAAGCACGTATAGCTTAATTAATTTTAATAAACCAATTAGACCAGAGAGTATTAACATGTTTGGTAAAGGCGGTATGGGCAACATGATGAAGCAAGCCCAGCAAATGCAAGAGCGCATGCAAAAGCTTCAAGAAGAAATCGCAAATATGGAAGTTACAGGTGAGTCAGGTGCTGGCCTTGTAAAAGTAACGATCACTGGTAGCCACAGCGTTCGCCGTGTTGATATCGATGAAAGCCTAATGGAAGACGATAAAGAGATGCTTGAAGATCTTATCGCTGCTGCTTTCAACGATGCGGCTCGTCGCGTTGAAGAAACTCAAAAAGAGAAAATGGCTAGCGTAACTGGTGGAATGCAACTTCCACCAGGTATGAAGATGCCTTTCTAAGTAACTTATTCTTAAAGGTTAATTCAAGTGGCGGCTTATGTTGAATAGGTTGTCACTTGGAAATTAGAACGGTTAACTATGCGTACCAGTCACATGCTGGAGCATTTGATGGAGGCCTTACGTTGTCTACCTGGGGTTGGCCCCAAGTCGGCGCAGCGTATGGCCTTTCATTTGTTACAGCGCGATAGAAAAGGCGGCCTACAATTGGCTGAAGCTCTTAGCCAAGCAATGACCGAGATTGGTCACTGTAATGAGTGCCGTACTTTTACTGAAGAAGATACTTGCCACATTTGCACCAATCCTAAACGTCAGGAAAATGGTCAAATCTGTGTAGTAGAGAGCCCTGCAGATATTGCAGCAATAGAAGCGACAGGCCAATATTCAGGCCGTTACTTTGTATTGATGGGGCACCTTTCACCACTTGATGGTATTGGTCCAAGTGACATCGGTCTTGATGTTTTGGACTACCGCCTGCGTCGTGGTGATATCTCTGAAGTAATCCTAGCGACTAACCCAACAGTTGAAGGGGAAGCAACAGCGCATTACATTGCTGAGCTATGTAATGCCCATGAAGTGAACGCTAGCCGTATCGCTCATGGTGTTCCCGTTGGTGGTGAGCTAGAGCTGGTGGATGGCACCACGCTTTCGCACTCCTTACTCGGTCGTCATAAGATCTAAAAAAGCCGCTCATTGAGCGGCTTTTCGTATTTTAGGGGGAATTACTAGCGTAAATTAGAAACGGTAATCTACGCTCAGTGTTAATTCACCGTGGTTTTTTACTGTATACGTATTTTTGTAGTAGCCAGTATCCCACGAACCAGACTCAGATACTGAACTTGACTCAAACATATGACGATATTGAAGATCTGCAGACCAATTCGTGTTGATTTTGTATTGAGCGCCTACCTGAAGGCCATATGTGAAGTCGGTTTCTTTGTATTTATCTTTAGAAGTTTCTCCGTTGTATTTGTCTTCAAAAGTAAGAGTATTTTGTACAACACCCGCAGTAACACCTGCAAATAGCGCAAAATCAGCATTCAGATAGTGTAAGTAATCGTATGATGCTAGGTATTCTGACTGCTTTAGATTCTCGGTATATTTACTATCCTCATCACTATCAGAGTAAAGCTCGTTGTCACCTGTAAAATTTGCAGTCAACGTTACACGATGGTTTGGTGTTAAGTAAGCACCAGTACGTACACTAAAAGCTGCACCTTTTGCTGTATCTGACTCTTTATCAGACCAGCTATCACCCTCTGCACCTCCAGTCCATTTACTCTCAAATTTTGCATGGTGATAACCAACACCCCCACCAACAAAAAACTCAGGGTTAAGGTCAAATGCAGAAACTGAAGTTGAAGCTAATGCCAAAGTGCTTAGCGCTATAATTGTTTTTTTCACTGTATATTCCGATAGTTTTAGTTATGTAGACCACTGCGGTCGGACGGAATGATAGTGGTAATCTTTTGTTTTTATTACTGTTTTTCATTTTGTTATTGTAATGACTCATTTCATATGTATTTGGATACTCAAGAGAAATATACAACATTGGGTAAGGTTTATAGGTGTGTTTTAAAGTTTGTGATTTAGAACAATAATTCTATTTCATTAATGTGAAGTTAGAGCTTTGTATCTAATGGCTTTTACTTGTGATCACCAAGCGATTCTGTCGTACCTTAATTACCAAGCGACTTTGTCATTAC
>NZ_JBFSVK010000017.1:0-123025 GCF_041467855.1 Vibrio sp. 10N.247.311.51
GCAACCTTGCCAAGGTTGAGGTCATCGGTTCGAACCCGATGTATCGCTCCAAATTAAGAAGCCCGAACAGAAATGTTCGGGCTTTTTGGTTTCTGGCGTTTCGCTTTTACGTTTAAGAACTCTTCTTGTTCGAATCCGCACTAAAAATTCATTTTTATTCTTGCCACAAAATTTCGCAATCAAGTTCGTTTTTAAAAGTGAGATTCCCTATGAACTCGTTCCTCGTGCTAGGGAATGACGTAGACGCGGACAGATGATTAACTTTCGATTCCTTTATCTGTGTAGTGAACTCTGTTGGTTTCAGTGTGAGATTCCCTATGAACTCGTTCCTCGCTCTAGGGAGTGACGCCATGACCTCAAAGCTTCTCTAGCAACGTTTATAACCCTACGTCGTCATCCTCGGGCGTGAGGAACGAGCGAACCGGGGATCTCTTTCCAAAACGATAGTATTGATGATATTTGCAGCAATTCCTTAGCCGTCGCTGCTATTTATCAAGCTATTATTAAAAACTATTGATCGTTCATTTCACTTTATGTTACTTTCCCGCGCAATCTCGGAATGAACAATGTTCAAGAAGAGCAACGATTGCTTCTGGGGGATACGCGTAGTGACCATTCTTGCTGATTGGGACATTACGTAGGGTAGGTATTGGCTAGTCCTTTAGCTGATAGACGGGATACTTATGGCGCAGTTCGCCATGTTAATGGGAAACCCAACATTGAACACACTAATTACAACATTGCTAATCAGCTCTGCATTTCCAAAGGGACCAGCTCCTCATAGCTGCCCGATCCTGCAAAAATGTCCAATTCTTCAAAACAGTAGCATTACTGAACCTTGAGCTCACGCTAACAATTTATCGCTGTCTTAAGACGGCTTAATTTCGTATTTGTCATTTGACTTATGCGAGCGTACAGCTATATCTCATTTCTAGACAATACGTGTACTTCACTATGAACTCTCTCCAAATTTAACGAGAGTTGGTGGGTAATTGCGTCTGATGGAAGTGAGTATGAACACATTCAAGGGGACTTTTATGACTACCGCCTTTGAAGTCGATATTAATACTATCGCAAATTCATTTTCAACTATGGTTCCTATTTTAGAGGGAACGTACGACCTAACACCTGACGCTATTTTGCTAGAGCAAGAACAGCATGAGTCGGATGTTCGCTCTTACCCAAGACGCTTACCTATTGCTATTAAACGAGCATGTGGCGCTTTAGTTGAAGATACTCGTGGCCAACTCTTTCTCGATTGCTTAGCCGGTGCAGGTACACTTTCTTTGGGTTACAACCACCCTGAGATTAACCAAGCACTTAAAGACCAACTCGATTCTGGTTTGCCATACCAAACACTTGATATAACGACTCAAGCAAAAGAGACGTTTATCAAGCGAGTTAAAGCTTTTCTTCCTCAAGACTTTTCAAATAACTCGGTTCTTCAATTTTGTGGCCCGTCGGGTGCTGACGCTGTGGAAGCGGCGATCAAGCTTGCTAAGCAAACCACAGGTCGCAACACCATGTTTGCTTTCCGTGGTGCTTACCATGGTATGACCAACGGCACTATGGGCATGATGGGTAACCTCGGCACTAAAGAACGTCGTAGCGGTTTGATGTCTGACGTACATTTCATGCCTTTCCCATACAACCTACGCTGCCCGTTTGGCATTGGTGGTGAAGCGGGTGCTAACGCAAGCATTCGTTACATCGAGCGTATGTTGAACGATGACGAGTCTGGCATCATGAAACCAGCAGCGATGATCGTTGAACCTGTGCAAGGTGAGGGCGGTGTGATTCCTGCTCCAGCATCTTGGTTACAAGGCCTACGTCGCATCTGTGACGAGCACGGTATCCTACTGATTTTTGATGAAATTCAGTGTGGTGTGGGTAAAACGGGTCATCGATTTGCGTTTGAAGAGTCAGGCGTTAACCCTGATATCTTATGCTTGTCTAAAGCGATTGGTGGCGGACTGCCTATGTCGCTGCTTGTGTTCGATAAGAGCATTGATACATGGAAAGCGGGTGAGCACACCGGTACATTCCGTGGTAACCAATTAGCAATGGTCTCTGGCGCTAAGGCGTTGGAGATCATCGAACGAGATGGCTTAGTTGAGCACGCGAACATCGCAGGCCAATATTTACGTCACGGGCTTGAGAAGATTCAATCACGCGTTAGCTGTATTGCTGAAGTTCGTGGTAAAGGCCTGATGCTCGGTGCTGAGATCAAACAACCAAATGGTGAGCTTAACAAGTTTGGCGAACCACAATCAGACGGCGAGTTAACCCTAGCGATTCAACGAGCAGCGTTAGAGCGTGGCTTGATGGTTGAAAAGGGTGGTCGTGATGGCTCGGTCATTCGTTTCCTTCCGCCAATGATTATCTCTTTTGAGCAGATTGACTTTGCACTCCGCGTCATGGAAGAAGCGATCATCGCAGCTGGTGGTGGCTTACAACAAGACCCAGCTTCAAGCGAACAAGCAAACCAAGAATGGAACAAGCATTTCATCCAGACAGGTTTAGGCGGTAGCGACGAATTTGCTAACGTGATGAACCAAACTACTCAAGCGATGAAAGCGGTTTTTGAACAGGTTGAAACCCCTTATTCGGGTTTAGATCCAAAAGTGCTAGAAGCAGCTATCAATGCTGTCGACCTTGATAACAATCAACACGCTTTGGTTGATGTTGTAGATAGTACTGCAGACCTTGTCGCTGCAAACTCCATCTTCGTGCAACACCCAGATTGCATTGCACACCTTCACACTCCTCCTCTTATGGCTTCGGTAGCAGCGGAATCGATTATCGCGGCGTTGAATCAATCAATGGATTCATGGGACCAAGCATCGGCTGCGACTTATGTTGAGCAGCGCGTTGTGGATTGGATGTGTGACAAATACCAACTTGGCGCACAAGCTGACGGTGTTTTCACTAGCGGAGGCACGCAAAGTAACCTAATGGGTTTATTGCTTGCGAGAGACTGGGTTGCGGATAAGCACAATGGGCATTCTATCCAAAAGCTTGGCTTACCAGAATACGCGAGCAAGCTGCGTATCTTATGTTCAAAGAAATCTCACTTCACGGTTCAAAAGTCAGCCTCTCTACTAGGGCTAGGCGAAGCGGCAGTGTGCTGTGTTGATACCAATGCAAACGGCACTATCAAGCCTGACTTGCTAGACGCAGAAGTGAAAGCGCTTAAAGCACAAGGGTTGATTCCTTTTGCTGTTGTCGGTACTGCGGGTACAACCGATCACGGTGCAATTGATGACCTTGAAGCGATTGCTGACATCGCAAACCAACAAGATCTTTGGTTCCATGTCGACAGTGCTTACGGTGGCGCGCTTATTTTAAGTAGCCATAAAGCTCGCCTGAAAGGCATCGAGAAAGCGGATTCAGTGAGCGTTGATTTCCACAAGTTGTTCTTTCAAACAATCAGCTGTGGTGCTGTGTTGCTGAAAGACAAAGCGAACTTTAAGTTCCTACTGCATCACGCAGACTATTTGAATCGCGAGCACGATGAGCTGCCAAATCTTGTCGATAAGTCTATTGCGACCACCAAGCGTTTTGATGCATTGAAAGTCTTCATGACGATGCAAAGCGTTGGGCCAAAGCAGCTGGGTGATATGTACGATCATCTCCTAGAGCAGACGCTTCAAGTTGCAGACCTAATTCAAAACCAAGACGATTTTGAACTGCTTTCTGAGCCGTCACTGTCTACTGTGCTGTTCCGTTCGGTGCCTAGCAATGGGCAATCAGCAAACGGTGAGCTAGATTTAGATAAACTGAATCAAAGGTTAAGACTGGAAGCACTGACTCGTGGTGTTGCCGTGCTTGGCGAAACGGTCGTCGACGGTAAAAGCGCGCTGAAATTCACTATCTTGAATCCGTGCTTAACGACATCAGATTTCAAATCTCTAATTAACAAAATTCAAACTCTAGCCACTGAGCTAGCAGAACAACAAGGGTAATTAATACTATGGCTATTCTACAAATTGGTGCAGGCGGCGTTGGTTGGGTTGTTGCACACAAAGCAGCACAAAATAACGAAGTACTGGGTGATATCACAATCGCTTCTCGCACAATCGCGAAGTGTGAAAAAATCATCGAATCTATCAAGGGCAAAAACAACCTTAAAGACTCAACTAAGAAGCTAGAAGCACGTTCAGTAGACGCTGATGATGTTGATGCGCTTGTTGCTTTGATTAAAGAAGTTCAGCCGGATCTAGTGATCAACGCTGGTCCTCCTTGGGTAAACATGGCAATCATGGAAGCATGTTACCAATCTAAAGTCTCTTACCTAGATACATCGGTAGCGGTTGACCTATGTTCTGAAGGCCAACAAGTACCACAAGCTTACGATTGGCAGTGGGGCTATCGTGAGAAGTTCGCAGAAGCGGGCATCACAGGTATTCTTGGTGCTGGTTTCGATCCAGGTGTGGTATCAATCTTTGCTGCGTACGCGGTTAAGCACTTGTTTGATGAGATTGACTCAATTGATGTAATGGACGTGAATGCTGGCGACCACGGCAAGAAGTTTGCGACAAACTTTGACCCAGAAACCAACATGCTTGAGATCCAAGGCGATTCTTTCTACTGGGAAAATGAAGAGTGGAAACAAGTACCTTGTCACTCTCGTATGCTTGAGTTTGAATTCCCGAACTGTGGTTCTCACAAAGTTTACTCAATGGCGCACGATGAAGTTCGTTCAATGAAAGAGTTCATCCCAGCTAAGCGTATCGAATTTTGGATGGGCTTTGGTGATGCATACTTGAACTACTTCAACTGCATGCGTGATATCGGTCTTCTTAGCCCAGATCCGCTAACACTGCACGATGGCACTGTGGTTCAGCCTCTGCATGTTCTTAAAGCACTACTGCCAGATCCAACCTCTCTGGCTCCGGGTTACACAGGTTTAACGTGTATCGGTACTTGGGTTCAAGGTAAGAAAGACGGTAAAGAGCGCAGCGTATTCATCTACAATAACGCAGACCACGAAGTGGCTTACGAAGACGTAGAACACCAAGCGATCTCTTACACTACAGGTGTTCCAGCAATTACCGCTGCACTTCAGTTCTTCCGTGGCGAATGGGCTGATAAAGGCGTGTTCAACATGGAACAGCTAAACCCAGACCCGTTCCTAGCAACGATGCCGGAAATCGGTCTAGATTGGCACGTTCAAGAGCTAGAGCCTACAGCCGGTCTACCTCTGATCCACACTTTGAAATAATTTCTGGCTCTTTGCCCTCGTTGCGTTGTCCATCGTGCTCATTTACGTTTGTAAACTCCGCGCGATGTCCTAGCGACAAGGGCAAAGCTCTGCGAATTCCATTCAAAGTCATATGATTGACGAGAACGTATAATTACAAGCCGATGCTGTTGCGTCGGCTTTGTTCGATTATCATGTGCCTTCGTGAACTCGATGGCCGCAAGGTATTAACATGCAAAACAACGAACTAAAAACGCCTTATTTCATGATCAACGAAGATAAGTTGATCGCGAATTTAGAGATAGCTAAGCAGCTGAAAGAGATTTCAGGTGTGAAGTTGGTATTGGCACTGAAGTGTTTTTCGACATGGGGTGTGTTTGACATCATCAAGCCTTACCTCGATGGCACGACAAGCTCTGGTCCATACGAAGTGAAGCTTGGCCACGAAACCTTTGGTGGTGAGACGCACGCTTACAGTGTCGGTTACAGCGAAGATGACGTGAGAGAAGTTGCTGATATCTGTGACAAGATGATCTTCAACTCTCAAAGCCAACTTGCCGCTTACCGCCATATTGTTGAAGGTAAAGCTTCACTGGGTTTACGTTTAAATCCGGGCGTGAGCTACGCAGGACAAGACTTGGCTAATCCAGCACGTCAATTCTCGCGTTTGGGCGTGCAAGCTGACCACATCAAACCAGAAATTTTCGATGAGATTAATGGTGTGATGTTCCACATGAACTGTGAGAACAAAGACGTCGATGCATTTATCGGCCTGCTTGATTCAATCTCAGAACAATTTGGTGAGCACTTAGATAAATTGGATTGGGTGAGTATGGGCGGTGGTGTGTTCTTCACATGGCCTGGCTATGACATTGAAAAGCTTGGTCTTGCACTGAAAGCCTTCTCTGAGAAACACGGCGTGCAGATGTACCTTGAGCCGGGCGAAGCCATCATTACTAAGACAACTGACTTAGTTGTGACTGTGGTTGATATCGTTGAGAATGTGAAGAAAACGGCAATTGTTGATTCAGCAACCGAAGCTCATCGCCTTGATACGCTTATTTACAATGAGCCAGCATCAGTATTGGAAGCTTCTGAAAACGGCGAACATGATTATGTGATTGGCTCATGTTCATGCCTTGCGGGCGATCAGTTCTGCGAAGCGAGCTTTGATGAGCCACTTAAGATTGGTCAAAAGTTACACCTGTTAGACAGTGCAGGCTACACCATGGTGAAACTGAACTGGTTCAATGGCCTTAAAATGCCATCAATCTACTGCGAACGTAGCAGTGGTGAAGTTCAGAAGCTAAACGAATTCGGCTATGAAGACTTCAAACGCTCATTATCACAATGGTCAGTTAATTAACTGAATCACAAGTTCAGAGCAATAAAAAGAGCAGCCAATGAGCTGCTCTTTTTTGTTCTTCAATTTTGTTTATTTAGCTTTCAATCATCACTCGAGTATCTTCACTGAGCGTTTCGAGTTCATTAACTACGTCGTCGATCTGTACTTCGATTGGCAGTTTAACGGCGATTTTTGATGTGAATAGGCTTGAGCTAACGCCACCGCCACCTGCGATAAAGACACGATGACAGTCCATATCGAGAATGCTGATCCCTTGTCTATCCAATACATGGGTCACTTCGTTGACGATGCCTGCTCGGTCGTTAGAGTCGAGTCTTAAGTGATGGACTGTGTCTTGAACATTGTGCGTATGATCGGAATCGACAAACTGCACGATGAGATCTGGATTGGCGCTAAACGCTTCTTTGACAATCGATTCGTTGATGGCTGGAAGTTGAACCTTTAGTACGCCTGCGACTTGGTCTTCAATAAAGTTCACTTTACTGATGAGCCATTTGCCGTCGTTTTCGTGAGTAACCGCAGCAAGCTGTTTGATTGTTGCTGGTGATGCTTTTCCGATAAAGTTTACGATAAATGTACTGTTCATATCAGCCCCCAAGGTTTCAATTATTCTTAGCTAATTAAATGTTTGATATCACGCGATAAAGTTCTTTAATTTCAGTGTAGAAGGTTACATCGAACAATGTTTGACCTAGGTCAATTTTTGAAACTAAGCTTCGATGCAAAAAAAGAGAATGAAGAGTAGGGCACAAAAAAAGCGGCTAGAGAGCCGCTTTTTAGAAGAGTTGTCACTGTGATTGATGATCCAGCAACTTGTATTGAGTAGTACTAGAGACGAATTAGAACGTTACTTTGAAGTTCATACCAACAAACTGAGAGTCATATGGTGCGCCAGCATCGTAAGCAAAACGTGCTGCGTCTTGGTTATCCCACCAAGGGTTAGTATTCAGGTTCACTTCTGCATCACCGCCCCATGCGTCACTTACCCAGTAGTGAATGTGTCCAACAGGGTTAAGGAAGAATAGCGACACATCACCCATGGTTTGAGAGCCCATCACTTCGCCACCTGAAGCAATGATATCTTGCTCTGCTTCTAGCATCATTTCACCGACAACCGCACCGAAGAAAGGTGTGATGAAGAGATCTTGCCATGAAGGTACTTCAGCAAACGCTTCTACGCCGTATTCCCAGAAGAACGTCGACATAGTCCAAGAGTATAAGAATGACTCAAACTCGTCGTAACCTGCGTGTCGAGCTGCGGTGTAGTAAACACCACCAAAATATGGGTGCATTACGTAGTTTAGGAAGTGTTCGTCACGGTCCCATACTGGGCCTTCAGAAACGTTATCTTTCCACTTTTTACCTAATGAACTGATATCACGTTGGTCATCATCCCACTTAGTAATACTTTCAGGGAGTAGAGTCATTAGACCCACTGTCGCGACACTTAAGCCAAGAATGGTGTAGGTTTGACCCATTAGGTAATCCCAATCTTTCTCCTGGCTCACCAACATGTGTTTTGGTTGTTGGATTGTGAAGTCGTACTCATCACTCGATTCGCTCAGTGCGTAATTGGTACTAGGCTTGTAGGTGTACAAGTTGTCATTAAAACAGTAATCTTGAGCACATTCATCCGAGTAAGAAAGGTTGATTGGCTGGTCGAAGTCGTATTGGCTTGCAACCGAGTTAACTGACATTAGCATTGAAAATGCGGCAGTAACCTTTGCTAGTAACGGTGATTTGGCCACAAGGGTCTCCATGAGAAAGTTTGGAATTGATCAGGGTCACAATTATCTATTAAATGCCTGATTTAGGGAACTAATAATTTATAGCTTTTCCTAAGAAAACCTTAGGTTTAACATTATTAATATTAGTGAAAAGGCGAATTGCTCCAAATTCAACCATAGACCAGTTTGTAAATAATGCAGTGTCTTTTTATGACAACAAGGGATAGAAATATGACGAAAATCGCAATGTTAAGCACAGGTGAAGAAGTTCTTCATGGAGACATTGTAGATACAAACGCAGCTTGGATGTCTGCTGAGTTTTATCAGCATGGTTTTGCTCTTGCTAAGCGCTCAACCGTGGGTGATCAAATGAATGCTCTTGTTGAAGAACTGCTGATGCTGAGCTTTAACTATGATGTGGTTATCGTTAATGGTGGTTTAGGCCCGACAACCGATGATATGAGTGCTGCAGCCGCTGCAGCTGCTTCCGAGCAAAAGCTCGTCATGTTCCCTGAATGGCTTGCTCGTATGGAAGAGATGTTCTCTGGACGTGGCATGCCGATGCCTGACAGCAACCTTAAACAAGCTTTGTTACCTGCGAGTTCAGAGATCGTCGATAACCCTGTGGGGACGGCTTGTGGCTTCAAACTGAAAATCAACGATGCGACTTTCTATTTCACGCCGGGTGTACCGAGTGAGTTCAAACGTATGGTGACGTTTGAGATTCTTCCTGACTTGTCGCGCACCTACCCTCAAGTGGTTGCGTCTGAATGCAGTCGACTGTTTACGTTTGGTTTGTCTGAATCCGGTATCTCTGATGTTTTGGACCAATTAAAGCTGCCAGAAGGTTATGAACTTGGTTACCGCTCTTATCTGCCGTTCATTGAGGTCAAACTGTTTGGTCCTAAGGCAGACTTAGAAACTCGCGTTAAGCTTCTGCAGATGGTTTACAAGCTGCTAGAGAGTAATGTCGTTAGTGTTGATGAGCCGATGATTGACCATATTGGACACATCATGGCGGAAAAAAAGAAGACGTTATCTGTGTCTGAAGTGTCGACCAAAGGTTCACTGTCAGCGTGGCTGCAATTGAATGAGCAGATAGAAGATTGCTTCGGACACTCATGGGTGATGGCTGAGCCAAAAGAGAGCGAACTTGAAAAGAGCGATCCATTAGCCGCGACCTTTGCGCTGGCTGGAGCAACAAGAGAGAAGTGCGGAACTGAATTGGCTTTGGTGACTGGTAAGCTGGAAGGCAACACATTCAGCGTTGCATTGTCGACTGAAGCAGGCGAGTGGGGGCAGGTACTTGAGTTTTATCGTCAGTACTCGCGTGAAGACCAACGCAACGTGATTAAGACCGTTGCCGCCGATATGCTGAGAAGGCATTTAGACAACAAACCGATGTTTGGTACTTATTCTTCGGTTAAGCGATTAAAAGACATGTTTATTCCAGCGGCTATCATTAAGTAGCTATGTAAGCTAACGATGTAAGCGAACTCGCTAAGTCTGTATTAAAAACGCTAGACAAAACGAAATAAAAAGGCCCAACATCTAAATAGGTGTTGGGCCTTTTGTTTATCTAGCCTTCTAGATAACCAAACAAGCAGCGATGTTTACACGCAACTCATGTCTGTAAGAACTCGATTACAAACCGCTTGTCATATGTAGGCTGTAGAACAAACCACGGCCGATTAACTCTGAAGCCAAGAACAATACTAGTGCTAAGCCAAGGTTAACTGGGTTCACTTTTGCTTTGTTCAGCATAGGTAGAATCCAAATCAACAAGCTTGCCATTAGCAGTGCCACTTGAAGAATCACATAGCTACCTAAACCATCGACTAACTCAGACGCTTTTGCCGCTGAAGTTTGGATGTCACCGATTAGGTTCAGTTTTCCTACTGTCACAAGCAAGCTGATAGCAACAGCGATAACAGCCAGCATGGTGATGTTACGGTCAACCGTAAAGCGGCTGTCGTTTGCGAATACAATCACGAATTGAGATAACAGCAAGCCACCCACCACCATCGTCATGATGAAGCTCAGTGGTGTGTAAATGTTGTCCCACGTAGGTACTGTGTTGATCATGTATACGTTGATCATCGCGTACATGAAGATAACACCCAGTACCATTGCGCCAACCATCAGTGCTTTCTGGATAGCTACGCCACCTTTCTTAAGCACAGACAATAGCCATTGTAGGCCACCGACAGCGAAGAATGCCGCACCGAAGAACACTTCGTTAGACAACCAAGCCGAACCTAGCTGATTAAAAGCGTTAAACGCGCGCAGTGGAGAGCCAAGGTGCGTTGTCGAGAACATGAAGCCAAGCCCCATCAGTGCCCATAGGATGAACATTGGAACCTTGTAGCTGTTCAGCTTCTCTTCGTCATGACCAAGTACCAGTGCACGTGCGCCAATCAGTAAGTAACCACCAACCGCAGTTTGCGCTAGCACCGTAAAGAAGATTAAAGACCACTCATGAAAAATCATCTTACACCTCCTTCGGGTTTGCTAGGTGACCACTGGTATCGCCAGTCGGTTTCGCGTTTTTGTTCAGCTTAATCACGATGTTCGGTAGCGTTTCTGTTGAAGATGGCAGTGGAGCCACATCCGCACCAGAGCCGTACTTCTCGCGAAGTGTATTGATTTCACCAAACTCCAATGCACGAAGTGGGCAAGACTCAACACAGATAGGCTGTTTGCCTTCAGAAACACGCTGGTAACAACCATCGCATTTCGTCATGTGACCTTTCTTAGCATTGTATTGTGGTGCGCCGTAAGGGCACGCATTGCTACAGTGCTGACAACCAATACATACGCTCTCATCAACCACAACCAAACCGTCTTCATCACGTTTGTGCATTGCGCCCGAAGGACACACTTTCACACACGCTGGATTAGTACAGTGGTTACAAGCGATAGAAAGGTAGTAAGAAAAGACATCTTTCTGAACCCAGGTATCGCCATCTTGAGTGAAGCCACCACCGGCATATTCGTATACGCGACGGTAGTTCGTTTTGATGTCTAGATCGTTATAATCTTTACAAGCAAGCTGACAGGTTTTACAACCCGTGCATTTACTTGAATCAATGTAAAAGCCGTACTGTTTCATTCCAACCTACCTTATGCTTTCTTTAGCGCTTTGATTTGAACTAGGTTTGTATGCTGAGGGTTACCCTTAGCAAGTGGGCTCGGGCGCTGAGTGGTCAGCACGTTGATAGAGCCTGCATGGTCGATCTTCTGACCATCCGGTGCATACCATGCACCTTCGCCTAGTGCGACAACTCGAGGAAGAATCCTAGGTGTCACTTTCGCTGGAATATGTACTTCGCCACGGTCGTTGAAAATACTCACCATGTCTCCGCTTTCAATACCACGTTCTTTTGCATCGATTGGATTGATCCACAACTCTTGCGGCGCTGCTGCTTTGATTTCTGCAACGTTGCCGTAAGTTGAGTGAGTACGAGCCTTGTAGTGGAAACCGGTTAGCTGAAGTGGGTACTTCTCTGCTAGTGGATCGTTATGACCTTCAAAAGAGTCCGCGTAAACCGGAAGTGGGTGAATCACTTCGTCTTCTTTCAGCTTCCAAGTCTTCGCGATATCAGCCAGTTGCTCTGAGTAGATCTCAATCTTGCCACTTGGTGTAGTCAGTGGGTTCGCTTCAGGATCTTTGCGGAAGTCTTCGTAAGCGATGTAGTGGTGGTCGTAGCTACGTTTGTAGATACCCAGCTCTTTCATCTCTTCGAAGGTTGGCAGTGTTGGATCGTTCTTACGAGTTTCTGCGTAAAGGTGCTCAATCCATTGCTCTTGAGTACGGCCTTCGGTGAACTCTTTTTCTACGCCCATGCGCTTCGCAAGCTGAGTACACATCTCGTAGATAGATTTGGCTTCAAACTGAGGCTCAATCGCTTTCTGCGCGTAGATGAAGTAAGGCATGTTCGCCGCTTTACCGTCCATACACCAGTCGTCTTGCTCAGACGTTGTTAAGTCTGGCAGGATGATATCGGCGTATTTCGCTGAAGAAGTCATATGGTTATCAACCACGACAATCATTTCACACGCACTTTCATCTTGAAGAATCGCGTGAGTCTTGTTGATGTCTGAGTGTTGGTTGATGATGCAGTTACCTGCGTAGTTCCAGATCATCTTGATTGGATTCTTAAGGCGCTCTGCACCGCGAACACCATCAGTGATGTCGGTCATTTCATGGTGACGGTAAATCGCGTCTGTCCACATGAACATTGAAATAGACGTTTCAACTGGGTTTGGCACAGTTGGGAAGCGCACAAACGGAATGTTGATGTCACTCTCACGAGCACCTGTAGAACCACCTGATACACCCACAGAACCGGTTAGTAGCGACAGCATTGCGATTGCACGACACGCTAGCTCACCGTTCGCAGTACGTTGCAGGCCCCAGCCTTGGTGGATTGCGCACGGTTTTGCTGTGCCCATTTCACGACCAAGCTTAACGATGGTATCAACTGGAATACCCGTGATCTTAGAAGCCCACTCTGGTGTCTTCTCTACGCCATCTTCACCTAAACCTAGGATGTAAGATTTGTAGTCACTGTTTTTAGGTGCTGATGCAGGAAGGGTCTTCTCATCATAACCGACACAGTATTTGTCTAGGAACGGTTGGTCGACAAGGTCTTCCGTGATCATCACGTGTGCAAGGCCTGCGACCAATGCTGCATCTGTAGAAGGACGAATTGGAATCCATTGATCTTCACGACCACCGGCAGTATCGGTGTAGCGAGGGTCGATGATGATCGTTCTTGCGTTCGATTTGTTTTTGCTTTCTACGTAGTGGTGGATCAGACCGCCGCCAGACATACGTGTCTCAGCAGGGTTGTTACCAAATTGGATATTAAGCTTAGTGTTCTCTAGGTCAGAGAAAGAGTTGTTGTTTGCCCAACCGCCGTAGGTGTAGCTCAAGCCTTTCGCGATTTGCGCTGTTGAGTAGTCACCGTAATGGTTTAGGTAACCACCACTTAGGTTCATTAGGCGAGCAATCAGCGTTTGAGCTGGTGGCCAAGATTTAGTTACTGTACCGCCCAGCGTACCTGTACCGTAGTTTAGGTAGATAGTGTCGTTACCGTAGTCTTTGATAAGGCGTTGCATGGTGCCAGCGACTTCATCGTAAGCCTCTTCCCAGCTAATACGTTTGAATTTACCTTCACCACGTTTACCCACACGTTTCATTGGGTATTTCAGGCGATCTGGGTTGTAAACACGGCGGCGCATCGAGCGACCACGTAGACACGCACGAACTTGGTGATGACCGTATTCGTCAGTACCTGTGTTGTCGGTTTCTACGTATTTGATTTCACCGTTTTGTACATGCATACGCAGTGGGCAGCGAGAGCCACAGTTTACTGTACATGCACTCCATACGATTTTCTCTTCCACATTCTCAGCAACCGCAGCCGCTACTGGTTTGGATTTGAAAGGTAAAGCGATACCGCCCGCAAGTGCGGCTGCACTACCTACCGCCGAAGAAGCTTTCATGAAGCCTCTTCGAGTAAGATTCATTACCCCAGATTCTTTCTTATTCGTCATTCTAAGATGCCTTTTGCTATTGATAGCTAGCACTTTATAGGTAGTTTGTTCTTTATGTTTTTATTTCGGATTGTTGATTGATTGGCATCAAATAAGAGCGAAATTTAAATCTTATGAATCGAATGTATAAAATAGATCAAAGAATTAAATCGCCTTATTTATATAATTATCTTTAAACCTATAACGGTATAAATAATAATGATTATCGATACGCATAAATTATTGGGTTCGCTATTTTATCAAGCGACAAGTAAAGAACAGTTAATCACCATTGTCGAAGCTTTGGTTGAGAGCGAAGTGCTCTCTGAAGAATGCTTGCAGGCATTGATAAGTGAAGACGAAGATGCGCTCTCAGCAGAGTTCAGCCGCCTGTTTGAAGGCGTTGGAGACATGCCAGCTCCGCCGTGGGGTTCTGTGTACCTAGATAAAGACCGCGTTGTGTTCGGCGCTTCTACGGTTGAGTATCGCCAATTTTTAGAATTGAATCAGATTGAATTAGACACGGGGTTAAGAGAGCCGGAAGATCAATTTGGTTTAATGTTATTCGCTCATGCGTATTTGTTAGAAAATAACAATTTAAATTCAGCTGGTGAATTGCTCGAAGGTCACTTATTAACTTGGTCCTCTGTTTATTTAGAAAAACTAAATAAAGCATCAGAGCTATCTTTTTATAAAAAGCTATCGGTTGATGTAATAGATTGGTTTAAGTACTTAATATCTGAATATAATTTAAACGTTACTACTAAAAAGTTATATATCGACTAATGTCTGAACAAATAAATTCAAATAGACGCGGTTTCTTAACTCGACTTTCTAAACCGGTTAAAGCAGCCGCGAATTATGAAGAGATATCACAGCGCTTGCATGCAAGACCGCCAAGAGCGGTCGATGAGGTGCTGTTTGAGCGTCTTTGCGACGGTTGTGGGCTGTGTGAGCAAGCGTGTCCGAATAGCGTTATTGAGATGCTAGAGGGCAGTGCGCTGCTGAATTTGGATTACAACAGTTGTTCTATGTGTAACAAATGCACTGAAGTGTGTCCGACTGGCGCACTTCATCCAACGGTCACACCTTATATCGACCTCAAGCCGAGCTTTGCGGATAGCTGCAATAATTACATGCAAATGGACTGTTCAGCATGCCAAACTGCGTGTTCAGCAGGTGCGATACACATCGAAGTGGGAGAGTTGCCTACAGTGGACAAAGATAAGTGTAACGGCTGTGGAGAGTGCCGAAGCGCTTGTTATATTGGCTCTGTGACTCTTAACCTGACTCAGCAATAAACGTTTGGCTTTGTATGACACAAGCCAACAGGAAGACGTTGGTTGAGCGATAGACGAGTCGTCTTACGATACCTAAAGACATAAATAGAAAAGGGTCCGCATTCCTAAGGAAGCGGACCCTTTTTAATTCTTATTAAGTTATTCGAGCAAAGCGACCTAAAGCCAGTTGGCTTATGCGCGTTTTTGCTTGTTTCTATGAATAACGTTACTCAGCGATAGCTCAGTCTTTGCTTTACAGATACAAGGTAATATTTCATTACCTTGCGTGTAAGCCATAGCAAAACCAACGTACTCGACTTCACCAGAATCCAATGTACAGCGGCAAGCGCCGCAGTGGCCATCTCGGCAGTTGTATTCTGGCTCTAACCCAGCTTGTTCCATTGTTTCCAACAGAGTGTTTGAAGGGTTAGATTCAATTGAAGTCAGTTTGTTGATTTTGATTGTTGGCATTACAGCTCAAATCCTTCAAAGTCGTCAGCTTTTACTTCGTTGTCGATTTGGCCAACTAGGTAAGAACTGATTTCTGCTTCTTGTGGAGCAACTTGAACGTTATCTGAAGACAACCAAGCGTTGATCCATGGAATTGGGTTCGACGTTGCTGCTGGGTAAGCAGTACCTAAACCAACAGCCTGCATACGGATATTAGTAATGTACTCAACGTATTGGCAAAGAATGTCTTTGTTTAGACCAATCATAGAGCCATCTTTGAATAGGTATTCTGCCCACTCTTTCTCTTGCTCAGCCGCTTCTTTGAATAGGTCGAAACACTCTTGCTTACACTCTTCAGCGATCTGCATGAATTCGAAATCATCTTGACCGTTACGTAGCAAGTTGATCATGTGCTGTGTACCAGTAAGGTGAAGAGCTTCATCACGAGCGATTAGCTTGATGATCTTCGCGTTACCTTCCATTAGCTCACGCTCAGCGAATGCAAATGAACATGCGAAACTTACGTAGAAACGAATCGCTTCTAGTGCGTTTACAGACATTAGACATAGGTAAAGTTTCTTCTTCAGGTCGTGAAGTGAAATCTTAACATCTTCGCCGTTGATGCTGTGGTTGCCTTCACCGTAGCGGTGGTAGTCAGCCGTTAGCTTGATTAGGTCGTCGTAGTAGAAAGCGATATCTTTAGCACGCTTTAGAATCTCTTCGTTTTCAACGATGTCGTCGAATACTACGCCTGGATCATTCACGATGTTACGGATGATGTGCGTGTAAGAACGAGAGTGAATCGTTTCAGAGAAAGACCAAGTCTCAATCCAAGTTTCTACTTCTGGTAGAGATACCAATGGAAGTAGGGCAACGTTAGGGCTGCGGCCTTGGATTGAATCTAGAAGCGTTTGGTACTTCAAGTTAGAGATGAAGATGTGCTTTTCATGCTCAGGAAGCTTGTTGTAGTCGATACGGTCGCTAGACACGTCTACTTCTTCTGGACGCCAGAAGAAAGAAAGCTGCTTTTCGATAAGCTTTTCGAAGATTTCGAATTTCTGTTGGTCGTAACGTGCAACGTTTACCGACTGACCCAAGAACATTGGTTCTTTTAGTTGGTCATTTTTTTGCTGAGAAAAAGTACTGTAAGCCATAAATGCCTCAAATCCTTTAAAGACCCGTAATAAAACGGACCCTGTTAATGCTTTAAACCCAGAGAAGATAACTCTTCTCTGGGGTCTTAATGTTTATTGCGGTTTAGATCTTACAACCGCCGCCTTCACAATCTTCTTCCGGCACTTGAACTGCATCGCCTTGGTCGTCTTTAGCACCATCACGAGTGTTATGGTAGTAAAGCGTCTTAACACCGTACTTGTACGCTGTTAGTAGGTCTTGAAGCAGCTTCTTCATTGGTACTTTACCGCTGTCGTAAACACTTGGATCATAGTTAGTGTTTGCAGAGATAGCTTGGTCAACGAATTTTTGCATGATACCCACTAGGTGTAGGTAACCGTCGTTAGAACCAATGTTCCAAAGTAGCTCGTAGTTCTCTTTAAGATTTAGGAAATCTGGAACCACTTGCTTAAGGATGCCGTCTTTCGATGCTTTCACTGATACGTAACCACGTGGTGGCTCGATACCGTTAGTCGCGTTCGAGATTTGAGACGATGTCTCAGAAGGCATAAGCGCTGTTAGCGTAGAGTTACGCAGACCGTGCTCCATGATCTCTTCACGTAGAGAATCCCAATCGTAATGCAGTGGCTCTTCACATACTAAGTCGATATCTTTTTTGTAAGTATCGATTGGCAGTAGGCCTTTCGCGTAGTTGGTCTCGTGGAAAGATGGGCAACGACCTTGCTCTTTCGCTAGTTCAACAGATGCTTTTAGCAAGTGGTATTGAATTGCTTCAAAAGTACGGTGCGTCAGGCCATTCGCGCTGCCATCAGAGTACTTAACACCATTCTTCGCTAGGTAGTATGCGTAGTTGATTACACCTACACCTAAAGTACGACGGTTCATTGTCGACTTGTATGCAGCTGGAAGCGGGTAGTCTTGGTAATCAAGCAGTGCATCTAGAGCACGAACAACCAGCTCAGAAAGCTCTGCTAGGTCGTCCAGTTCATTGATTGCGCCAAGGTTGAACGCTGAAAGTGTACATAGTGCAATTTCGCCTTCGTCATCTTCTACGTTAGAAAGTGGCTTAGTAGGAAGCGCGATTTCTAGACATAGGTTCGATTGACGAACAGGTGCTACTTCAGAATCAAACGGGCTGTGTGTATTACAGTGGTCAACGTTCTGAATGTAGATACGACCAGTAGAAGCACGCTCTTGCATTAGCAGAGAGAACAGCTCAACGGCTTTAACCGTTTCACGCTTCACTGAAGGATCGTTTTCGTACTTAACGTATAGCTCTTCAAAACGGTCTTGGTTTTCGAAGAACGCATCGTAAAGGCCAGGTACGTCTGAAGGTGAGAACAGGCTGATGTTGCCACCTTGAACTAGGCGAGAATACATAAGCTTGTTCAGCTGTACGCCGTAATCCATGTGACGAACACGGTTCTCTTCAACGCCGCGGTTGTTTTTCAATACTAATAGAGACTGAACTTCACCGTGCCATAGTGGGTAGAACACAGTTGCTGCACCGCCACGAACACCACCTTGAGAACAACATTTTACTGCTGTTTGGAAGTATTTGTAGAAAGGGATACAGCCCGTGTGGAACGCTTCACCATTACGGATTTCAGAGCCAAGTGCACGGATACGACCTGCGTTGATACCAATACCAGCACGTTGAGATACGTAACGAACAATTGAGCTTGCTGTTGCGTTGATTGAATCAAGGCTGTCACCACACTCGATCAGTACACAAGAACTGAATTGACGAGTAGGCGTACGTACACCAGACATGATCGGTGTAGGTAGAGAAATCTTAAACGTAGACGATGCGTCGTAAAAACGTTTGATGTAGTCAAGACGAGTCGATTTCGGGTATTTAGCGAATAGACACGCAGCAACTAAAATGTAAAGGAACTGAGCACTCTCGTAGATTTCTTTCGTTACACGGTTTTGCACGAAGTATTTACCTTCGAGCTGCTTAACCGCTGCGTAAGAGAAGTCTAAGTCACGTTTGTGGTCGATGTACTCGTCAAGCTCTTCGAATTCAGCTTTCGTGTAGTCTTCCATAAGGTGGCTATCGTATTTACCCATATCAACCAGTTTTGCAACGTGGTCATACAATGCAGGCGGCTCGTATTCGCCGTACGCTTTTTTACGTAGGTGGAATACAGACAGACGTGCTGCTAGATATTGGTAATCAGGAGTCTCTTCAGAGATTAAATCCGCAGCTGACTTGATGATAGTTTCATGAATGTCAGTAGTGGTGATGCCATCGTAAAACTGAATGTGAGCTTTCAATTCTACTTGTGATACAGAAACATTGTGCAAGCCTTCAGCTGCCCATGTAATCACGCGATGGATCTTCTCTAGATCGATCGTTTCTTTGCGCCCGTTACGCTTGGTAACAGTAAGTTGTTGGTTCATTCTGCTTAATTTCCCTAACAAAACTGAACAAGGCCGTGTTTTTGTGTATTTCTGTGTAATTTTTGTAAATTACGTTTCGGCTTTGTGATCTTGGTCTACCCATACATTGTAGTTCAAACACAACATATAGGGGTCATTTGTTTGTTGGGTTACAAGATAGTGCTACAACTGATATTTTTCAAGGTAAAGAAATGGGGTTGCTTGTGGATAAGTGGTGGATTGAAAAAAAACTGTAAGTGACCACTAACTGATGAGGTTAGATGTGACTTGATTGTATAAAAGTCGGCTTTTAATGATGCTTTATTTTTGCACGCCCATAAAAAAAAATCCCTTGATCTTTGAGCAAAATGGGCGATGGATTTTGGGCGATTAAATTTAAATCGAGGTGGTCAAAATGGAAGCTAGCGCACGAAATTTAGACTGAAAAAAGTCGCAAAGTTATGGTAATTGCAACTCTTTTCATTCGTCTTTTTTACAAAAGGTTTTACGGTAGAGCTACCGATATTTTTTAGCCAAAGTTTTGTGTGTGAACGATGTAGTTCACATCGACTTTTTGGCCTAAACGGTAAGTGTTCGTCAACGGGTTATAGTGCAGGCCTGTAATGCCTAATTCTTGCAGCGGAGTGTTATCAACCATCTTGATAAGTTCAGCAGGGCGAATGAACTTCTCGTGTTCATGAGTGCCTTCTGGAACGATCTTCAATAGCTTCTCTGCACCAACAATCGCAAACAAGTAAGATTTGAAGTTACGGTTCAATGTAGAAAAGAACACGTGGCCGCCCGGTTTCACCAATTTTGAACAGGCAGTGATAACAGATTGTGGGTCAGGAACGTGTTCAAGCATTTCCATGCACGTTACCACATCGTACGTCTGTGGGTTCTGCTCTGCGTGGTCTTCGATAGTGCTCTGGATGTAATCGAGCTTGGTGCCAGTTTCTAATGCGTGAAGACGCGCGACTTCTAGCGGTTCTTTACCCATGTCTAGGCCTGTTACTATCGCACCTTCAACCGCCATGCTTTCTGCAAGAATACCGCCGCCGCAGCCAACATCGAGGACTTTCTTGCCAAATAGGCCTTCCGTCTTCTCTAATACGTAATTTAGGCGCAGTGGGTTGATTTGATGTAGCGGCTTAAATTCGCCTTCTAGATCCCACCAGCGTGACGCCATGTCTTCGAATTTCTTGATTTCTGCTGGGTCTACGTTCTGTGATTTAGTCATAATCGGCATTTCCAAGTTAAATAATGCATCCATGAAATTGCAGGCATTATAACTTGCCTTTTCGCGCTGACCAGAAGATCTACAATTTTGCTAGTTTATTGGATGTAAAGTGACCATGTTTCAGCAAGATATGATGCGGAGGTGCAATTTCTCATCAATTGATTGGCTACAAGGGTCACAAGATGGTAAAAGGAGAGGGAAAGTGATGCCTCCGTAGGTAAATTTGTGTTATATTTTTCGGTCTTATACGTATTCAAAAATACGATCTGACTATAGAGGGAAAATGGCTCTATGAGCGATCTAGCGAAAGAGATCACGCCCGTAAATATTGAAGATGAGCTTAGAGGTTCATACCTAGACTACGCGATGTCCGTCATCGTTGGTCGTGCCCTTCCAGATGTGCGTGATGGCCTAAAACCAGTACACCGCCGCGTTTTGTTCGCGATGAATGTACTAGGTAATGATTGGAACAAACCATATAAAAAGTCTGCTCGTGTAGTAGGTGATGTAATCGGTAAATACCACCCGCATGGTGATAGTGCTGTATACGATACAATTGTTCGTATGGCTCAACCGTTCTCACTGCGTTACATGCTAGTTGATGGCCAAGGTAACTTTGGTTCTATCGATGGCGACTCCGCGGCTGCAATGCGTTATACCGAAGTTCGTATGGCGAAAATTGCTCACGAGCTACTGGCTGACCTTGATAAGGAAACTGTGGACTACGTACCGAACTACGATGGTACAGAACAAATTCCAGCAGTACTTCCTACAAAAATTCCTAACCTATTGGTAAACGGTGCTTCTGGTATCGCAGTAGGTATGGCTACCAACATTCCACCACATAACCTTGGTGAAGTTGTTGATGGCTGTTTGGCTTACATCAATAATGAAGAGATCACTATTGATGAGCTAATGGACTACATTCCTGGTCCTGACTTCCCAACAGCAGCACTTATCAGTGGTCGTAAAGGCATCGTTGATGCTTATAAGACTGGCCGCGGTAAGGTTTACATGCGTTCAAAAGCGGATATCGAAGTAGAGAAGAATGGTAAAGAAACCATTATCGTTACTGAGATCCCTTACCAAGTAAACAAAGCTCGTTTGATCGAGAAGATTGCTGAACTGGTTAAAGATAAGAAAGTAGAAGGCATCAGTGCACTGCGTGACGAATCTGATAAAGATGGTATGCGTATTGTTATTGAATGTAAGCGTGATGCAGTAGGCGAAGTGGTTCTAAACAACCTATACGCTCAAACTCAACTGCAAACGACTTTCGGTATCAACATGGTTGCGTTGAACAACGGTCAACCACAGTTGTTCAACATCAAAGACATGCTTAAGTGCTTCGTAGACCACCGTCGCGAAGTTGTGACACGTCGTACTATCTTCGAACTGAAGAAAGCGCGCGATCGTGCACACATCCTTGAAGCACTGTCTCTAGCACTTGCTAACATCGACGAAATCATTGAGCTTATCCGTAACGCTCCAACACCAGCTGAAGCAAAAGCTGGCTTAGTTGCACGCGGTTGGGATCTTGGTAACGTTGCTTCAATGCTTGAGCGTGCTGGTACTGATGCGGCTCGTCCTGATTGGTTGGAAGACCAATACGGCATCCGCGATGGCCAATACTTCCTAACGGAAACACAAGCACAAGCTATTCTAGAACTTCGTCTTCACCGCCTAACTGGCCTTGAGCACGAGAAGATTTTAGACGAGTACAAAGCACTTCTAGAAGAAATCGCTGAGCTAATGCACATTCTTGCAAGCACTGAGCGTTTGATGGAAGTTATCCGTGAAGAACTTGAAGCGGTACGTGAAATCTATGGCGATGAGCGTCGTACAGAAATCACAGCGGCAGTTCATGACATCGACATGGAAGAGCTGATTGCTCAAGAAGACGTTGTAGTAACGCTTTCTAACGCAGGTTACGTTAAGTACCAAATCCTAAGCGACTACGAATCTCAACGTCGTGGTGGTAAAGGTAAGAGTGCAACTAAGATGAAAGATGAGGATTACATTGAGCGTCTGCTTGTTGCTAATACTCACGATAACATCCTATGTTTCTCTACGCGTGGTAAGACATACCGTCTGAAAGTTTACCAACTACCATTAGCAAGTCGTACTGCTCGTGGTAAGCCTATCGTGAACATTCTTCCTCTAGAAGAAGGTGAACGTATTACGGCTATCCTGCCTGTTTCTGAGTTCTCTAACGAGAAATTCATCTTCATGGCAACGGGTGACGGTACAGTTAAGAAGACATCACTGGATCAATTCGCAAACGTACGTGCTAACGGCCTAATCGCAGTTAACCTACGTGACGACGATTCACTGATTGGCGTTGATATCACTAACGGTGATAGCGACATCATGCTGTTCTCTAAATCGGGTAAAGTTGTTCGCTTTAACGAGGACAAAGTACGTGCAATGGGCCGTACTGCCTCTGGTGTTCGCGGTATGAAGCTTCCAGAAGACGATCAAGTGGTTTCACTGATTGTTCCTTCTAATGAAGGCGATATCCTAACTGTGACTGAAAACGGTTACGGTAAGCGTACTGAGCTAGCTGAATACCCAACGAAAGGCCGTGCAACGCAAGGTGTAGTATCTATCAAAGTCTCTGAACGTAATGGCCCAGTTGTTGGCGCTGTTCAAGTTGAAGAAGGCGATGAAATGATGATGATCACCGACGCAGGTACGCTAGTACGTACTCGCGTAGCGGAAGTTAGCCAAGTTGGTCGTAACACTCAAGGTGTAACACTGATTCGTACTGCTGAAGACGAGAATGTTGTAGGTCTACAACGTATCGACGAAGTAGAAGAAGCTGAGATTGTAGAAGGCGAAGCTGAAGAAGCTGGTGCTGAAACTATCAATGCTGACGTTGCTGAATCAAGTGAAGAGCAAGCATCAGATGCTTCTGACTCTGAAAGTGATAGCGAGCAAGACACTGAGTAATCTCGGTTACGCTAAGTAATTAAGCTTACTATTGAAAAAACCGAGCCTAAGTGCTCGGTTTTTTATTACCTGTTATTTGTGAAGCTTGGTGTGACTTTATAACAGAGCCGTGATCGCTAAAATCTCGATAGCTAAACCTTGATCAATATAGAGGTGAGATGAAAACGATAGAGTAGGGAGTGAATATAAAGGAGTGTTGAATGGATATCTGGTTGTTGGTTGCGTTAGTACTAATGAGCTTGTTTTTGATTGTGGTCGTCATTGCGGCGAACAAAAACAGCGGTCATCTAAAAAGCAATGTAGTGATTTCGATTACTGCGGTCGCTTTGAGCGTGTTTGTTTGGTCTCAACTGAAACAAGAGATACCTCAACTTCCTTTAGATGATAACAATAGTTACACGGCAACAGATTTCGAAGATGAGCTTCAGCAAAGCCTCAAACAAGATCCGAATCAATCCGATTTGTGGTTTAAGCTTGGTGGTGTGTATATGCAGAAAGGGGAATTTGATGCAGCGTTCACCTGTTACGACTACGCGATTCGATTAGATCCTCAAGCACCTTCCGGGCTCTATGCAGCCAAAGCAACGGCACTTTACTATCTTAGTTCACAAGCGATGAGCGATGACGTGAATGCGTTATTGGCTCACTCACTGCAGCTTGATCCTAATGATCGTACGGCATTGATGCTGATTGCGACCGATCACTTCATCAGCATGCGCTATCAACAAGCGATTGATGCATGGACTCAAATCCTCGATTCCAATCAGAAGGGGATTGATCGTGTTTCGATTATTCACTCGATCAACCAAGCCAAACAGATGATCCGTTAAGCTTGGCATAATCGCTAGTCGTTAATCGTTTGTTTTTAGTTATTTACTTTCCTGCATTTCGATCAACCCACCTGCGTTATGGATTTGGGTAAACCCTTGAGCTTGCAAGAATTGATAGGCTTGTCCTGAGCGATTACCACTGCGGCAATACAAAACAATGGGTTGGTCTTTATCTATCTTAGCGAAGTGAGTAGCCACTTCAGAAAGAGGGTAGTTGATGGCGTTGTCTAGATGCCCTTGTTCGAACTCTGCAGGTGTTCTGACATCAACCACTAATGCACCTTTCTCTATTAATTCCCACCCAGTCTCAGCACGCTCAGAAGCGTAAACGCCTGAACTGAGTAGTGCGATACATAATGTTGAAAGTGAAAGTAAGGTTTTCATTGTCTATTCCTTGAATTGGCGAGTGGATTGGGGAGGAGATATTGATGTGTATTGCCCCAAACCTAAAAAACCAGCCACACAATAATAGTGTGACTGGTTTTTACGTAATGGTCTAATTGAAGAAACTAGTATTCGTAGTTGGCTTCACGCTTTTCAGCTTGCTCTTCCCATTTAGGAACAACCGTGTCTAAGAAGTGTTGTTTCTCAGCGTTCATCTTATCCATGTCCATTCCAAGCGCTTTTTGAGCCGCTTCTTTGGTCGAAATATCTGGAATCTCGATTGGATCAGTGATGCCTTTCTTCGCCAGTAGACGAACAATCTTAGTACGAGCATCGGCTGCGCGGTCAACGGCAGTACCTAGCACTTCTAGAGCGATTTCAGGAGCGTGCATATGAACACCATGAGACGCAATAGCGTAGTCCCAGCGCCATTGAGCATGACGGATATCCAGTAGGATAGGTTCCATCTCTTGCTCGGTCGCACCCGCTTCCCATGCTGCGCCTGCTTCAAAGTGAGCGGCTACGATTTGTTTCTCAGCAGTCAGCTTCATGTTCAACACTTGCGCTTTACGGCTTGAAACGATGTTACGCATGGTTTCTTTAGATTGAGTGTGACAGTTTGCACACGTATCTTCGAAGCGGTCGAATGGGTTACCCACTTTATGGTCGGTATAAACGGTGCCATCTTCTTTGGTTACTTTCGGCATATGACAGTCAGCACAAACGACTTTGTTCTTACCGTGGATGCCTTCACGCCATGTTTCGAAACCTGGGTGCTGCGCTTTCAGCATGGGTGCTTTCGATACTTTGTGCGTCCAATCTTTAAAGTTGATTGCATCATAGTAGCGTTCCATATCGCCAACCGTTGTGCCTTGATCCCAAGGGAACTTCACGCCTTTGGTTGGGCCGGTGAAGTAATATTCCACGTGGCACTGAGCACAAACAGAAGCTTGCTGGTCTAAACGGCTTTGCTCATCAAACTTTTTACCAATCGCTTCAAATGCACGTTCAACATAAGGACGTGTCACCTTCAGTGCTGGCTCACCATTTTTAAAGCCTTCGCTTTGGGTATCGTGACAATCTGCACAGCCAATAGGATTCACAATCTCGTTGCCAAGACGTGCCCATTTACCTTCAAAATAACCGTCTTCACCACGCTCTTCGATAACACGTGCTACGTCTGGGCTTTTACAACTCCAACACGCCATTGGCATAGGGCCTGAGCTTTCGTCCGTTGGGCCGCCAGTACGGAGCGTTTGTCTTACATCGTCAATCGCATAAAAGTGACCACGTGCTTTGTTGTAATCTTTTGCGAAGCCGTAGCCAGCCCACATGATAACCATGTTTGGATCTTCTTTTAGTGCGTCTTCAATCGTTTCGCTTTCTGAAGTTTGTCTCCATGAATGATATTGATCTGGGTGGTTTTGCTCGAACTGATCGTTACGAGGATCGCCAATTTCTTTTTGTTCAGACGCAGCAAAACTGGTCGCGCTTGCTAATGACGCGCTAACCATTAATAGTGCTGTGACCGAATTACGTATCCAATGCTTTTTCACAGTGATATCTCCAATATACTGATTTTTATACCAAGCGTTGTGAGTTTGCTATTCAAATTAAGAACTGGAGAATTCCTGTTTATATTAATTCATAAACAAACACATTTTGTTACGTGTTGGATATAGATTGTCCCAGATCAATTAATGGTAGTGACCTTAGTCACGTTGAAGTCTATATAACCCTAAAGTGGTATTAATGGTTAGATTAATTAGAATTTAACTGAGAATTATTATCATATATAACAATCAATTACCTAAATTGACCATGATATAAATAGGGTGATTGCGTTCACAGATTAACCTATCGAAATTTCGTATTACCCAATTAGAGGTATATTCTAACTATAGAAAGCGTTGTGGCTTATCCAAAATAAGAATTGATATCATTTAAACGGTAATAATATCGTTTAAGGGTACTTTTGTTTAACCGGAATATTATTTAGTTGAGAGTTAAATAATGCCGGTATAAGGAAAGGATAAAATGGGCAATATTAAATTGGCCATAGTCATAATGCTTAAATCCCTTCTAGCATTCTGCCTCTATGGTTATTCCATTCATGCTGTTGCTGAGCCTGCTGTTACGCCAGTAGGGGAATCAACAAGACATGAAGTCGAATTAATCCGTGACAAAGACTACAAGTGTGTTCAGTGCCATAAAGATTCAAAAGAAACGGTATTGGGTTCACATGGTGAAAGTGCACACGCTTTGCTTGGCCGTGAAGTAAATTGTACTGACTGTCATAGTTCTATTAGCCCCGACCACCGCGAAGGCGCGCCTAAAGTGGTGAAGTATCGTGAGGCTCAATCACAACCAGGGACCGACAAGGTTTACCTAGATCCTAGCTTAATTTTAGATGCCAATAGCCAGTGTATCGATTGTCACAAGCCTGATGATCTGCGCGAAGCGAGCTGGACCCACGACGTTCACGCACAAAATTTAACGTGTTCAAACTGCCATGATGTTCATGCGACAGAAGCAAAGGTGTTGGGCTTAGATAAGAAGCAAACCATCAAGCTGTGTGTGGATTGCCATTCAGACTTCAACCAGAAGAAAGAAGGGGAGTAATCTATGAGCTGCTCAAGAAGAAACTTTTTAGCTGGCGCGGGTGCCGTTATTTTTACCACAGGTGTTGCGGGAACCGCAGCTGTGACAAGTCGTAAAACGTTGGCCAATGTTCAAGAGGATGGGGCTAAACGTTATGGAATGATTCATGACGAGACCGCGTGTATTGGTTGCACCGCTTGTACAGAAGCTTGTCGTGAAGTGAACAAAGTGCCTGAAGGTGTATCGCGCTTAGAGATTATTAAGAGCGAACCTCAAGGCGAATATCCAAATGTTGATTACCGTTTTACTCGTAACTCTTGCCAACATTGTGATAACGCACCCTGCGTGATGGTTTGCCCGACAGGTGCAGCCTATAAAGATGAAAAAACCGGCATTGTCGATGTTCATCAAGAGAAGTGTGTCGGTTGCGGTTACTGCTTGTTAGCTTGTCCGTATCAAGTGCGTTTTTTCCATCCAGAGAACAAATCCGCAGATAAATGTAACTTCTGTCGTGATACCAATCTTGCACAAGGGAAGTTGCCGGCTTGTGTCGAATCTTGCCCGACCAATGCGCTAGTATTTGGCGATCTAAATGACCCTAAGAGTGAGATAAACCAGGTGCTTAAATCTGAGGTGGTTTACAGAGATAAAGCTTATCTCGGTACTCAACCAAAACTCTATAAAGTGCCACACCAAAAAGGGGAGATCTGATTATGAGTGCATGGGACACAGCTTTTCAGTCTGGTACCGTGGTATGGGACTGGATTATAGCTATCTATCTATTTCTCGCGGGGATGTCGGCAGGTGCCGTAATGATCTCCATTTACCTAAAACGTAAGGTCATTGAAGGCGATCCTGCTCATAATGGTGTGTTAAAGGCGACCGCTTTTCTTGCGCCATTTGGGATCATTTCAGGCCTACTGATCTTGGTTTTCCACCTGACAAAACCGTTATCCTTTTGGAAGATCATGATCTTCTATAATCCAACGTCTGTGATGTCGATGGGTGTGATCTTATTCCAAGTGTATATGGTGATCTTATTTCTTTGGATCGGCATTATATTTAGAGATCAAATCGTCGTATTTTTAAATGACCAAACATGGTTAAAAGGACGACTCGATTTCGTCGGTAACTGGATTGGCAAATTAGAAGTGTTTGAGAATGCTTTGGAAATATTCTTAGCTGTTCTTGCTCTAATGCTTGCCGCTTATACAGGATTCTTGTTGTCGGCTTTAAATACCTTCCCACTATTGAATAACCCCGTGCTGCCGATTTTGTTCTTATTCTCGAGCTTATCTTCGGGAGCGGCGGCGTGTATTTTATTTGGTGTGTTGGTCTTTAAAGAGTCACCTCATAGTCCGAGTATTTCATGGATCCATGGGTTCGAACGTCCGGTCGTGATGTTTGAGTTGTTTGTTCTGATTACTTTCTTTACTGGGCTTATCTTCGCTGGTGGTCAAAGTGAGCAAGCCGTATGGAACGCAATCGGCAGTGGTTTCTGGGCAAGTTGGTTCTGGTACGGCGTTATCGGTGTTGGCATGGTTCTACCATTGTTGCTGAATGCCGTTACACCAACCTCGATCCGCCATAGCTCGGTGTATATTTTCTCGGTGACTTCACTAAGCCTAATGGGCGTATTAATGCTGCGAACTTTTGTCCTTTATGCAGGGCAGTTAACGATAGCTTAATTTCGCTCAAGTTTATTAGTGAGCAGATGTTGGATACTAAATATCTGCTAATTAATGAACATGTTCTTAATAAACATGAGATGCGTGTTTAGATCGGCTCTGCTCAGGTAGAGCCTTATTGAGGTGATATGGTCGGTTCTTTGGGGCTGTTTAGTTTGGTGTTGGTTGCTGTACTCAGCAGCATTATTGGTGTGCATTCGTTTTACCAAGTGCTAAATAAACGGACGCAAAATCTAGGTTTAATCCGCAGTTTCTCTCTTTCAAATGCGCTGTTTTCTCTCACTTCTGTCGCATTGCTTGGCTATGCCTTTGTCAGTGATGACTTCTCTATCTTATACGTCGCTGAACATTCAAATACTCAATTACCCTCATTTTTTAAGTTAGCAGCCGTATGGGCAGGCCATGAAGGCTCGTTGCTGTTTTGGGTGCTGACAATCAGCATCTGGTCTGGCGTTATCGCCTTACAAAAACACTATTCAAATGAATACCAAAGCCGTGTGTTGTGGGTAATGAATCTACTGCTCGCGATATTTGCTTGGTTCACCTTATTCGCATCCAACCCATTTGAAATGAACGCGACATTACCGCTAGAAGGGCGCGACCTTAACCCCATGCTGCAAGATGTCGGTCTGATTTTTCACCCTCCATTGCTTTACCTTGGCTATGTCGGCTTTTCTGTGGTGTTGGCATTTGCCGTTGCCGCTTTGCTGGTTGATCCTATTGAGTTTGATTGGGTTGCCCATTGTCGCAGTTGGTGTTTAGTCGCTTGGATCTTTTTAACCGCGGGGATCATTCTTGGTTCTTGGTGGGCATATTACGAATTGGGCTGGGGCGGCTGGTGGTTCTGGGATCCGGTTGAAAATGCAAGTTTGTTGCCGTGGCTTACTTCGACCGCTTTACTGCACAGCCTAGGTGTTGCTAAGGGCAAACAACAGTTACTGAAATGGTCTCTCAGTCTCGCTTTCATTACGTTTTGTTTGAGTATCTTAGGCACCTTTATTGTTCGTTCTGGCGTACTCACATCGGTACACGCTTTTGCTGTCGACCCAACCAAAGGTATCGCACTGCTTCTTATATTAGTTCTGGTACTGGTGAGCTCATTTTCTCTGCTTATCATCAGAGGAGAGTCTTTTGAATCTAACCCGATTACTAGCTTCGCGAGCAAAAGTTTTTTGAGCTTAGTTGCGGTACTCATTTTTGTACTGGCGACCGCTGTTGTGGTGTTTGGTACGTTTTATCCAATGGTCTTTGAACTGCTTGGGTTGGGGAACATATCGGTAGGTGCACCTTACTTTAATCTGTTGATTGCACCTTTGGCTTTGCTTGCGTTGGCTGTCGTCGGCCTTGCCCCATTGCTGAGTATTAAGCCTCAAGCATCGAAAGGCGTTATTATGTTGATCGCTCTAGCATCTATTGGTCTCGGGTTCGCCTGTTACGCTTTGCAAGTAGAGAAGATTCAAGTGATGGCACTAATGACATGGTCACTCGCATTTTGGGTTTTACTTACTCATGTGTATGGCTTGGTGGTAACGCACAGTTCCAAGTTTCAACGTAAAGTCTGGGTGATGACCTTTGCTCATGTTGGGGTAGCAGTGTTAGCGGTCGGTGCTGCCATGAATAGCTACCACTCGTTTGAGCGCAGCTATAAGTTAAGCCCGGGTGTAGAAGTCGAATTCATGGATTGGACGCTTTCTCATCGTGATACTGAGCTGTATGTCGCTTCAAACTTTACCGGAGAAAAAGCGATACTCAGCCTAGAGTCTGGCGAGCAGAGCTTTTCTATCGCACCGGAAAGAAGACACTACCAAGTTCGAGTCATGAACATGAGTGAGCCCGCAATGAAGTGGTTCTGGCATGGCGATGTTTATATCACCATGGGTGAAAAAGTGGATTCAACCGCTTACGCATTCCGCGTTCAATATAAGGCTTATGCTCGTTGGATTTGGTTTGGTGGGTTGCTCTCTATTTTAGGTACGTTGCTCTCAATGATTTATCGTAAAAAGAAAACCGTTAAGGCGTCACAGTATGCATACCAGCGTTCGTAACAAGCTAATTAGTCTAATTGCCTTAGCATTGATAGTGGTGCTGGGGTTTGTCTTTGCGCTTGATAATAAGCAGCAGTCGACCATTGTGTCTGAACAACAAAGGGCATTTCCAGAATTTACATCGAGTGCGTTAGTAAATAGTGAAGGCGTCAGTGGTCAGCAGAAAGTTACGCTTACTGATGTCACGCAGCATCCTTATCAACTGGTTAATGTGTGGGCTTCTTGGTGCGGGATATGTAAAACCGAACATTCATTTTTGCTTCAACTTCACGATAAAGGCATTCCCATCGTTGGGCTTAATTATCGAGATAACTCTGGGGCTGCGATTAACGTGTTATCGAACGATGGCAACCCGTACTCAACCGTGATCAGTGACCCGCAAGGTAAGTTAGCGTTAGAGTTGGGCGTAATCGGCACACCTGAAACGTATTTGGTTGATGCCAATGGCCAGATCATTAAAAAGCTATTGGGCGTGATTAATGAAACGGTATGGAAAGATGAGCTTGCGATGTATTTTGATGGTGTGAATGGATGATGAAGTCTCTAATACAAACCTTGTTTATGCTGTCAGCGCTTTTAGTGATTAGCCTTCCGACTATGGCTGAAGATCTTTTTACTGCCAGTAATAAAGAGACGAGTATTCAAGTTGAACTGTTTGAGTTTGAAAACCCAGAACAACAGCAACGTGCTATTAGCTTGGCGAAAACGTTACGCTGCCCACAATGTCAAAACAAAAATCTGATTGAATCCAACTCACCGATAGCAAAAGACTTACGCCTTGTCGTGTTCAATATGGTGAAAGCAGGGAAGAGTAATAGTGAAATCACTCAATATATGACGGAAAGATTTGGTGAATTTGTACTTTATAAGCCGGCGATGAAGGTTTCAAATCTATTACTTTGGTTGCTACCGAGCCTATTATTTCTCTTATTTATATATTTATCAGTAAAAAGTGTTAGGAATGGCTCATAAAAATTGTGTATTACTGTTTACCAATTGACCTGTATTTTGTAACATTAACCGATTATAAAGGCTAAGCACTGCTATATAAGGATGTATCTGTGGATAACGTAATCTCAAATTTAAAGAAAGAGTTCCATACTCGTGTCCAGTCAGATAAATGGGCAGAGAGATACAGTGCTAAGTCGAGCATTTCTACGCTTACGCAAGAAGAGCTAACCGAATTAGAGAATGCTTGGGTGCAACTTGTCATCTGGAAGCAAACTCAAGTAAGTTGAGCGTTCTGTAAAAAAGTGTAGTTTTAGCCGCAACTGTTTACTTTATAACCCCATGTTGGTCATCCCAATGTGGGGTTTTTTCTTACCTGAAAAATAATTGTTATATTATAACAATTTGTACAAGGTCGACCTTGAAAAAAATTGTTAACAGCCTCATAGTGTCTATCATTAGATAGTTAGCTACAAAATATTGCCTAGACATATAATGTAGCGTCGTTAAATACATCGAATTTTCAAGTGAGTATAGCTATGGCGGAAGTACGTGCCAGAATAGATTTCAAAGTAGGGGCAACAAGCAGTATTGATGCTGAACTTCTGTCTTTTCATGGGTTGAAAACAGATAAAGAGCATGTTGCTGTGATATTTAAATCAGCAGACAAGACACAAGACATACCTCTTGTTCGTATGCACTCTGAGTGTCTTACTGGTGATGTTTTCCATTCTTCTCGCTGTGACTGTGGTGAGCAGCTAGACGAAACCATTAGAATTATGGGTGAGACGGGTGGCGTGATCCTTTATCTTCGTCAAGAAGGTCGTGGTATTGGTTTGTACAACAAAATCGATGCGTACCGTCTGCAAAGCGAAGGCATGAACACTTATGAAGCCAACAACCACCTAGGTTTTGGCGATGACCTACGCGATTTTACTGAAGCTGCTGAAATGCTACGCGCTTTAGGTACCACAAAAATCCGCTTAGTCACCAACAACCCTAAGAAGATCAATGAGCTAAAATCCTTTGGTATTGAGATTGAAGAAGTGGTGAATACCTCTGCTCATATCAAATCGGGTAATGAAAGCTACCTAAAGGCGAAAGTCTCACACGGTAAGCATAACCTGGATATCTGATTAGCCTCCTTTGTTGCGCATAACACAAAAATGTTCAAAGACCTCACAAATGTGAGGTTTTTTTGTATTTATCTTGCAATAAAATTGTAAGTTTGTATTATTCCAATCTGTAGTGTAAATGATAATAGTTTGCACTATTACTACGAATAATAATTTAAAGCTCAACAAGGATGCTTCATGACCATTAAATCTTTAGTGACAAAAGCCGTAACTTCGTCACTCATTTTTGCCTCTGCTTCTTCTTTCGCAGCAGTAACTCAAGATCAAGTTGTAGAACATTACGCAGATATTGCGCATGCAGTGTTTGCAGATTCAGTAATTACAGCAAAAGCGTTGAACTCTTCTATTGATACCTTCTTAGCTTCTCCTTCTGCTGGCAACTTCGAACAAGTAAAACAAGCTTGGCTTGAGTCTCGCGTACCATACCAACAGTCAGAAGTATTCCGCTTCGGCAACGCTGTTGTTGATGATTGGGAAGGCCAACTAAACGCATGGCCACTAGATGAAGGCCTGATTGATTACGTTTCGACTGATTACCAATATGAACTTGGTAACGAAGGCGCTAGCGCAAACATCGTGGCTAATAAGACTTTCCAAATTGGTCAGACTACGGTTGATGCAACTAACATTACTCCAGAGCTAATCGCAGACTTGAACGAGATCGGCGGTTCTGAAGCGAACGTAGCGTCTGGCTACCACGCAATTGAATTCCTACTTTGGGGCCAAGATTTAAACGGTACAAACAGCGGTGCAGGTGAGCGTGCTTACACTGATTTCGTTGTTGGTGCTGAGTGTACTAACGGCAACTGTGACCGTCGTGGCGCATACCTAAAAGCATCAGCTGAGTTACTTATTCAAGACCTAGAGTGGATGGAAAAGCAGTGGGCTGAAGGCGAGAAAGGCAACTACCGTCAAGAGCTTCTTTCTGAATCTAGCGAGAATGGTCTTCGTAAAATGCTGTTCGGCATGGGTTCACTGTCTCTAGGTGAGCTAGCGGGTGAGCGTATGAAGGTTGCACTAGAAGCAAACTCTACTGAAGACGAGCACGATTGTTTCTCTGATAACACGCACAACTCTCACTACTACAACGAGCAAGGCATCTACAACGTTTACACGGGTCTATACAAGCGTGAAGACGGTACTCTGCTTTCAGGTCCAAGCCTGTTCGACCTAGTAGAGCAAAAAGATGAGCAAGCTGCGAAAGAGATTCAAAAGCAGTTTGACTTAGCGCGTGCACAAGTAGGCGAACTAGTAACGTCTGCAGAGAAAAACAACCAGCACTTCGATCAGCTAATCGCTGCTGACAACGCTGCGGGTAACGCACTAGTTAACAAAACAATTGTTGCGCTAGTATCTCAAACAGCTGCTATTGAGCGTGCTGCGGGTGTGATTGGCATTGATAGCCTAAACCCAGACACAGCGGATCACGAGTTCTAAGAACCCGAGCGAACACAAATATAAGGGCTCTCATAGGGCCCTTAATTGTTTGCTAATTAAGAAAGTCATTTCCACATAAAAACTAAAATCAAAAACACAGCAAGGCAATGTATGAAGTCGTATCTCTCAGCCTCACTATTAACCGCACTGTTTTTCTTATCTCCGCTACACGCCCATGAAACCTACTCTGGTGGCAAAACGACCGTGAAGAAAGAGGGAGCGAACGCTTTTTCTCTTCCTGCTGCCAATTTACCCATGAGTAAACGCTTAGATTTCAGCGTAGGTAACAGCTTTTTTAGAAACCCTTGGGTACCCGCGCCTTCATCAACCGATGCGCGTGATGGACTTGGCCCACTGTTCAACACCAACGGCTGTCAAAATTGCCACATCAAAGATGGCCGTGGTCACGCGCCAGAAAAAGGCGATGAGAATGCGGTTTCAATGCTGGTTCGCTTAAGCATTCCAGCAGAAACGCCAGAGCAGAGACAAGCCTTCATTCGTGATGGCGGTATTCCAGAACCGACCTACGGTGGCCAGCTACAAGATTTTGCGCTTCAAGGTGTAAAACCAGAGGGCAAAGTGAATATTAGCTACACGGATGTTCCTGTTGAGTTCAAAGACGGCACTGTCGTTACTCTGCGTAAACCCATTTTAAAGATTACTGAACTTGCTTTCGGTGAAATGCACCCTAAAACAGAATTCTCAGCTCGAGTCGCGCCGCCAATGATTGGCCTTGGTCTGCTTGAAAGTATCCCACAAGAAACGATTCTAGGATTTGCAGAGCAGCAATTGGCTGACAAGCAAGGCGTGTCGGGTAAAGCTAACTATGTTCTTGATGTTCAAACCAATGAAATGGTGCTAGGTCGTTTTGGTTGGAAAGCTGGGCAGCCAAACTTAATGCAGCAAAACGCGGCGGCATTTAACGGCGACTTAGGCCTGACAAGCAGTTTATTCCCGAATGAAAACTGCACATCAGCGCAATCAACCTGTGATGATTTCCCAAATGGTGGCGAGCCAGAAGTTAGCGACAACATCTTAGATTTTGTTGAGTTCTATTCGCAGCATCTCGCGGTACCTATTCGTCGTAATGTCGAGAACCCAGCGGTTGTTCAAGGTAAAAAGCTGTTTAAAGAGATTGGTTGTCAAAGCTGTCACCAAGCTGAAATTCGCACAGCAGAACGTGAGGGTCTGCCTGCTCTTTCGAAACAGTTGATTAGCCCATACACCGATATGCTTCTGCATGATATGGGTGAAGGTTTAGCCGACAATCGCCCAGAATATCTTGCTAATGGTCAAGAGTGGCGTACCACACCACTTTGGGGATTAGGCTATACCAAAGAAGTTAATGGTCATACGTTCTTACTTCATGACGGTCGCGCAAGAAACGTTATGGAAGCGGTACTTTGGCATGGTGGCGAAGCAGAAATGGCAAAACAAAAAGTATTAGCTTTGAGTAGCAGTGAACGCGAAGCACTACTAGCGTTTTTGGACTCATTATAGGCTGTCTTGAATTCAGTTAAGCCAACGGCTTAGTTACTTAAGAAAGCCGCTAACAAAAGACTGACTACCGCTGAACTTGTAGCAATACGAGGTCAGCGGTCGTTTCATATTTATTGAACTCATATAATTAAAAGAAAAACTAGGAAGTAAGGTAACAGCATGGCACATAAATTTTTGTTAATGCCTTTATCGGTATTAGTCATAGCAGGCTGTCAATCATCGGGTGAGCAAGCCGCTTCATCTGAGGTTAACGGTGTCTCTTATCAAGCAGACACGACGAATCATATTAGTCGCAGTGTTTATCAGCAGGAGTTTAATTCTGCCGTCCTATTCGCCAAGCAAGCCAACGAGCTGGAAGTCTTGATGCAAGGGTACTGCCAAACTAATGATGTTGAGTTAGATGCTTTGAAAAATCAGTGGCAGCTCACCATGAACAGTTGGATGGCACTGCAAGGACAAGAAAGAGGCCCAACAGCGGCATTAGAAGAGAGCTGGAATGTTCAATTCTGGCCAGACAAAAAGAACATTACCGGCCTAAAAATGCGCCAGCTGACTCAGCAAGATAAAGCTTGGTCTCAAGATGAAATTGCTCAGCAGAGTGTGACTGTTCAAGGGTTAGGTGCGTTGGAGTGGTCTCTGTACGACGAGCAATCTCCACTACTGCAAGATAAAGCGTCTGGCTGTCTATCTTCACCAGCTATCGCACAAAACTTGGCGATGAAATCGGCCTCTATTGCTGAGGCTTGGCAGGTTAACCCTTGGTTAGCGTTAGACGAGATGCGTTGGGAATCTGAATACATCGCTTTACTAACTAACCAACTTGATTACAGCATGAAAAAGCTGAGTCGCCCAATGGCTAAAATTGGTCACCCACGCCCTTATTTCTCTGAATCTTGGCGAGCTCAAACCTCAATGACTCAGTTGAAAGCGAACGTAGCCGCGCTAGAGAAATTGTACTTAGCTGATGGTAATGGTCTTGATGGTTTATTGAGAGACAAGGACTTAAATGACCTTGCCGATCGTGTAGCAGCCCAGTTCGCTCTAACGTTAGATACTTGGCCTACAGATTCTAGCTTGTTTACTCTACTACAGAGCAAAGAAGGCTACCGAGATGTGCTGACTCAATACAACAAACTAGAACGTTTGAAGTACCTGATTCATGAAGAAGTAGCGATAGAGCTTGGCGTGGTAATAGGATTTAATGCTACCGATGGTGACTGATACTACACGAAGAACGTTACTCAAGGCCGTACTGGGTTGCGCAGCTGTTCCGGCTCTTCCATTTGGGTGTGCAAGTCAAAAGGATGGCATGAGCACATCTAATGATCCCCAGTTGATTGGTTGTGCTCTTAATGGTCGTGGTCAATATTCAGCGGTTGTGGCTGACGAATTTGGTATGCCACTGAGCCAACTTCCGATCCCCGATCGTGGTCATGGCGTAGCAATTTGCCCAACATCATCACATGCGGTGGTTTTTGCTCGTCGTCCTGGTGACTATTTTATGGTGTTTGACTATAAAAGTGGTCAGCAGATCAAAATGGTCGTCAAAGGTAAAAACCGCCACTTCTATGGTCATGGCGTTTACTCATTGGATGGTAAGTTACTGTATGCCACCGAAGGGAAAACGGACAGCAGCCAAGGCGTAATTGGCGTGTACGATGTCGCGCAAGGCTATCGTAAGGTTGAGGAGTTCACTGGTTTCGGTATCGGCCCACATGAAGTGATCATCATGCCTGATGGTAATCTCGCGATTGGCGTTGGTGGCGTTCATACTGATGGCAGAACACCGAAAAATTTGGACTCCATGCAACCGAGTTTGAGTTATGTTTCTCCTGAAGGTGTGTTGCTTGATCAGGTTGAATTGCTAGACAAGAAGCTGAGTATTCGACACTTAGCCCATGATGGTGCTGAAACCGTGCTTTGTGGTCAGCAATATCGTGGTGAGCCAGACGAGTATCCTTCGCTTTTGGCGATGCATACCAAAGGCGGGCAGTTTGAATCACTGAACGCTGAGCCTGAGCAATGGGCAAGATTTAATCACTATATCGCAAGCATTGCGGCGTCAGATGATTGGATTATCGCGACCTCGCCAAGAGGGAATTGCTACGGTATTTGGTCTAAAGAGAGCAAAGAATTAGTCGAGCTGTCTGCACTGTCGGATGCCTCTGGTGCCGTGCTACTTGATGGAGAATTTCGACTCAGCTCTGGGGCGGGCAGTGTGGTTAGCCAACGCAAGCCCTATGAGAAATCAACTCAGCAATCATCGGTCCAGTGGGATAACCATTGGAGTTCTATCTGATTTATAAAGCCGCTTAAAAATAACATGCTTACTCCTATATCTTTGCCATACTTATGGGATGATTGATGATGGAGTTAAGCATGTTCGCGAAATACTTCTGTGGATTACTAGTTTTAGTCTCTGTGCATGCATGGAGCTATACGAGTTCTGACGAGAGCCGTTTCATTCCGGCTGATTCAGAACTCTCTTACATGCTTATATATCCAGAGCTCACACAGAGTATCTATCAAGACACTTCTCTGCCTATCCTTTGGGATTCTCCTGAGCTGGTTAAAGCGTTTGAGTTCCAATTGTCGCTTCTTGAACAAGCGCAAATGGCACCGCTTTTTGAACGACAACTCAAGCAAATCCGCCAGTATCAATCTCGTCGCCAATGGCAAGAGTTGGACATCTTACTCACCGATACCTTTATCTATTACCTAAGCTACGTTGAAAACGCGCCGCTTGCCGGTAAAGAGTGGTACTTCTCGGGTAAGCTGCATTCTAAATTGCCTCCACCTTCGCCGCATATTCTGATGAGACTGAAAAGCAGCGTTGCTAATGATTACTTATTGGAGATGGTGTTGTCTTACGCGCCGCCTGTCGGGGATTTTGACCAATTTAAGGCGACCTATTCCGTGTTGGAAACCGCGTCTGAACTCAATATCGAACGATACAGACAGAAAGGATTGAAACGCTTGGGAGACTCGCTCTCGGACAAAGCGACTTTGGTTGAGCGTATTGCATTGGTCGGCGTTGATACCTCGATGATCGCGGTCGACTTCCCTGAATTCGATCGAGATCTGCAAAAGGCGATTAAATCTTTCCAACGCATGCACGGCCTTACGGATGATGGGATCATCGGGCCAGACACGATCAAGTGGATCAATATGGGTTTTGATGATCGGTTGAGCTCTTTGGCTCTGAATGCAGAACGCGTTCGTTTATGGCCAAGAGACAGAGACTCTCTTATCGTGGTCAACGTGCCTAGCTTTGATATGAAGTATTGGGAAGATGGCGAAGAGGTGTTTGAGTCGAAAGTCGTGGTAGGCAGAAAATCACGAAAAACGCCGCTTTTAGAGATAAACCTAGATTCGGTCATTCTAAACCCGACTTGGAATGTGCCATGGAAAATCATGGTCAAAGACATCTTGCCTAAGGTCAAAGCTGATGAAAGTTACCTTGAAACGAACAACTTCCAAGTGATTGACGGTTGGCGTTCAATGGAAACGGTCGACACCACAGAGATCGATTGGCAGACCATCAACTTCAATTCTTTCCCATATCGAATGCGTCAGCAGGCAGGTTCACGTAATGCATTAGGCTTGTACAAGTTCAACACTCCCAATAAGCGCGCGATCTATCTACACGATACACCAAGTAAAGGTCTGTTTAATGACGACTTCCGAGCTTATAGCTCAGGTTGTATACGTGTTGAACATGCAGAAGAACTGGCTGAGTTGTTGTTTGCCACCAAGGTAAGGAAGGTTCCGAACCAAAATAGCGACCTTGCGCCGAACACCAAGGTTCGTCTCAAGAAGCGAATTCCAGTGCACATCATCTATCAAACCGTGTTGTTTGAAGAAGGAGGTATACAATACCGCGGCGATATCTACCAATATGATAAAGAGGGCGGTTGATTAAAATACGACCAATAAAGGTGATCTTGACCGAAAAATGACAAGCAAGCTTCTATTGATAAAATTATAATGAGTATCAATAACTAACCGTGTAAAGGTTACAAATACTAACGTTTTGCACGGTTTTTGTACGTTGACGCAGCAAATCCCATTATGTATCGTGCATTTTTCGTTCGATCTAATTGGTTTTTTTGCTGTATGTCTCAAAGTTTATTTTCACGCCGTCAGTTTCTGACTTACGCTGGTGGTACTGCTGTAGTCGCCTCTCTTACTCCTTCTATCGCTTTCGCTTCATACCCGGATCAACCAAGAACGATTAGTATGAATAATCTTCACACTGGTGAACGATTAGAGACTTGTTATTTCGATGGCACTAACTATGTTGGTGACGAGATGGCACGTCTTAGCAAACTATGCCGCGATTTCCGTCGCAATGAAATCCACCCAATGGATAAGAATCTGTTTGATCAGATCACTCAGATTCAAAACGTGTTGGGTATTCAAAAAGAAGTTCAGGTGATCTCTGGTTATCGTTCTCCGGCGACTAATGAAGCCCTTCGTTCTAAGTCGAGTGGTGTCGCTAAGAAGAGTTACCACATGCTAGGTAAAGCGATCGATTTCCGTATCGATGGTGTTGACCTTAAAGAGTTGAGAGACGTAGCGAAAAGCTTGAACGCGGGTGGTGTCGGTTATTATGCGCGTAGCAACTTTATCCATATCGATACTGGTCCAGTCCGCAGCTGGTAGAGCTAAGCTGAGTTATTGAGTGATACGGTAGGCACTTGTCAAAGTAGACATCCAATGTCATAGTTTGCCCAAATTTCAGTTTGTTCTAATAACTCGGTTTATTGCTGCTCAGTTTGTTGCTGTTTAGTTTGTTATTGTTGGGTTTGTTGCCAATAACATAGCGATATTCGAGTTGTTCACCAGATTCGCTCTTTAAGGTTTGTATATGTCTCTTAAGTATCAAGTTGTACCTGTTACCTCTTTCTCTCAGAACTGCTCGATTGTGTGGTGTGATGAAACCATGGAAGGCATCGTTGTCGATCCGGGCGGTGATGTTCAACAACTCGCGGCTATCATTGAAGAACTCGGTGTTAAGGTTGTGAACTTGGTATTGACGCACGGTCACTTAGACCATGTTGGCGGCACGGTACCACTTGCTGAGATCTTGAAGGTGAATATTGTTGGTCCACACAAGGCAGACAACTTCTGGCTACAAGGTCTAGAGAATCAAAGCCAGATGTTTGGTTTCCCACTGTGCAAAGCTTTTGAACCAAACACTTGGTTAGAAGAGGGCGACAAAGTCACTTTTGGTAATCAAGTTATCGATGTGATTCATACGCCGGGCCACACTCCAGGTCACGTTGTACTGTTCAGCGAGCAAGCTCGTTTAGCGTTTGTCGGTGATGTGTTGTTCAATGGCGCAATTGGACGTACTGACTTCCCACAAGGTGATTTCAACACGCTGATCTCTTCAATCAAGACTAAGCTTTGGCCACTAGGCAGTGACGTGACATTCGTGCCGGGCCATGGTCCTGAATCGACATTCGGTCGCGAGCGCGCATCAAACCCGTTCGTCGCAGATGAAATGCCCCTATACTAATTAAGTCTTTGATTAAATTGCTAATTATTTGTGTCGATTGATTGAAAATGAAGCTTAGCTTTTGTTCTGAAAGCTAAGCTATTTTATTGCGTGTGAACTTACTGGTAAATCTTAATCAGAAAGGCGTTCAGCGGCAGCCAAGTAGCGTCGAGCCAGTCCCACAAACTCTTCTCCACTCATATTCAAATCATGGGTTGATATGAAAATGTCATAACCGTGGAAACCCCTTTGATACTTCATTCTGTTGGCAAGCATCGCCTGTAAGCCAGAATAGTCTTTAATCACCGCGTTTTGATTGTTTGTTTCATTCGGTGAATCAAGGTTGTCTTGTGATTGGTTATCGTTGAAATTAACGTCGTCGGTATTCTGTGACTCTTTATATTGGCTTAGTTCGATACAGCCACTTTCAGTACAACGCGCGTGGTAATGCGATGAGTCGAGAACCATATCCTCAAAGTTGGACTCTTTGCCTGCTTGCTTGGCTCCTAAGTACAAAAGTGCTCGTTGGCTGAGCAGTAATTCACACGTGATTTTAGGGCAAATCGAATCAAGGTAGGGCGAGTAATCTTTTACTTTAATTCCGACCCAAGGCAGGGGCTGATGCCAACCATCTTGTTCATAAGTGCAAAGACCAATCTTTTGGATGTTACTCCATTTTAAAACCCAACCCCCTTTGTAAAAGTGCTGCTGAAAATGAGTCGGGGTAAGTGTGAACATCACTCGGCTACGCAGCATCAAATAGTAGCCAGTTCCCAGAAGCGCAATACTGCAAAAAGCACCCACGATCAGTAACTTTGGATTGTCACTGTAAAGCGCAACGATCAAGCAAATGAAGCCTAAAATAACCGCGAGGATACGGTACGAGCGAGTGAATGAAGGCAAAGAGAAATTACTAAGGTGACGAGTGTCCATAGGCAACACCAAGTTTTCATATTTTTGTCTGGATGGATAACCAGTGTATATGACCCTGAATTGATAAGTCGATGTTTAAATAATAGACGCTAGTAGACAATATCGGTATTTTTCGTCGACTTTCGACGCTTCACTCTACAAATAGCTCCTGTTTTTTGGTATAAATCGCGCTTCAAATTTTCACCACTGCGAAAAGAGCAGTGAACTGGAGAAATATTCAATGAGACTTGCTCATAAGCGTAAGGTGCAGGCTAAACTGCAGAAACGCACTAAAGCGGCTGTAGTTAAAGCAGTGGCAACGCCGAAAAAAGCGAAGCCTGTCGCAGAGAAAGTTGTAGCAGAAAAAACTGTAGCAGCAAAACCAGCGGTAGAGAAAGCAGTAGCAGCAACTAAAGAAGTTGCAGTAGCACTGACTCCTAAGCAACAACAAGTTCTAGACATCGTTGTTAGCAATGCTGAAGGCATTAACCCTAAAGGTATCGGCCTAGAAGCTGGTCAAGAAGACGCGAAAGCAGCTTCATGGGCAACAGGCGCATTGAAAAAACTTCTTGAAGAAAACCTAGTAGCGAAAGAGCAGCTAGCAGGTAACAAGGTTATCTACAAAGCTATCTAATCCTGTGGGATTACATTCGCTTCGTTAAGTTTTTAAGCCTCGATTTTCGAGGCTTTTTTGTATCTGGCACATTATGCCAAGCCCAAGCCCAAGCCCAAGCCCAAATCTAAACTCAAGTCTAAATCTAGGCTCTATAATCTCAATTCCAATTCGAGATCCGGCTTAACTGATTACTCTTGTCTCGTGTCTGAGCTTCGAATCAGCAAGCACTAAAGTAGGGCGTTAGCTAGGTAGAATAAGAGAGCAAAGCCTTGATTGTTTTCCCTAAAATACAGCAATGAATAGAGCTTCATCACGAAATGGCAATCAATTGTTAAGAGTATTTAATTATTAATACTTAGGTATTTATCAATAAGCATTTACCTAGTGAATGGCCTCAATCCTTTAAAATCGACATTACCTAATCATCTCCTACGTAGTTCTACGTAATCCTTTGGTCTAATACGCAGTTTGTGTGTGCCCGTCGTGCGTGCTCTCCCTGATATCTTGTTGCCTCATCACGGTGCACTCTTATGTTGAATCATAAAAAATGCTCATAGAAAGAGTGTTAACCCAACAAAGGACGTGAACATGAGTCTCATTTCTAACTCCCTCACACGAGTTTTTAAAAACGTTGCAGTAACTGCTGCGGCTTGTTTAGCTTTGGTCGCTACTGGTGCTACAGCCGCTGATAAGGTTTACCGTTTAAAACTTGCGGAAACTTGGGGACCAAACTTCCCAGTTTTCGGTGATGCAACCAAAAACATGGCGGCGATGGCTGAGAAGATGTCGAATGGTCGACTGCAAATCAGAATCGATTCAGCAAACAAACACAAAGCACCTCTTGGCGTTTTTGACATGGTTAAGTCTGGTCAATACGACATGGGTCACTCAGGCTCTTACTACTGGAAAGGTAAAGTTCCAAACACTCTTTACTTCACTTCTATGCCTTTTGGTATGACGCCAGCAGAACAATACGCGTGGTTCTATCACGGTGGTGGTATGGAGTTGATGGAGCAGGTTTACTCTCCACATAACTTGATGTCGTTCCCAGGTGGTAACACAGATATTCAGATGGGTGGTTGGTTTCAAAAAGAGATCAACAGCGTAGAAGATCTACAAGGTCTGAAAATGCGAATCCCAGGCTTTGCCGGCGAGATTCTTGCTGAGCTTGGTGCTAAACCGACGAACATTGCCCCTGGTGAGCTATACACATCTTTAGAGCGTCGCACGATCGATGCACTAGAGTGGGTAGGTCCATCACTGGATTTACGAATGGGCTTCCACAAAATCGCGCCTTACTACTACACAGGCTGGCATGAGCCGGGTTCAGAGCTTCAATTCTTAGTGAATAAGCGTACATGGAACAAGCTTCCTGAAGACCTACAAGAGATCTTGCGTGTTGCCATGCGTACAGCGGCTTACGACATGTACACACAAGCAACACACGAAAGTGGTAAGAACTGGGTTTCAATGAAAACAGAATACCCAGATGTACAAGTTAAAGATTTCCCGCCAGAGGTAATGTCTGCACTGAAAGAAGCGAACGATCGTCTTCTTGCTGAGCACGCTGAGAAAGATGCATTGGCAAAAGAGATTCAAGCTTCACAAGCAGCTTACCTAGAGCAAGTACGTTCATGGACGGATATTTCACATAGAGCTTATCTAAATAGCCAAGCGAAATAATCGACAGTTGTTGAACTGAATCTAAATGAACCCGAAGCTTTTCTTATTGAGTATTTAAGAGTGAATAAGCCGAGGGTTCATTTTAAACATAATAACTAAGCAGGATAGATCCTGTAATACGCCCAAGAACCCTTTCTACGTCGTGCCTATTGCTAGCTATAAACTGAATTGTTTTTAGTTTGGTTAGCTGTACTGCGCGATGTCTTTTCAAATTCCATGGAGTCGGGAATGCGAAGTCTAATTTATATTGAACGCGTGTTTAATCGTATCGGTGACGCACTGGGATGGCTTTCCAGTATGTTGTTTATTCTACTAATCGCTAACGTTGTGTATGACGTTGTCATGAGATATGCGTTCAATGATGTCTCAATCGCTTTCCAAGAGATGGAATGGCACCTTTTCTCAGCCGTTTTCCTATTAGGTGTTCCTTATGCCATCAAGGCTGGTGGTCATGTGCGAGTGGATGTGTTCTACGAGCAACTGAGCTTCAAGGCGCAAGCGATTATTGACCTGCTCGGCACACTGATCTTCCTGATGCCTTTCTGTTTGTTGGTTGCATGGTTTGGTATTGATGTGGCCAAAGAGAGTTATAACCTCGGCGAAACCTCAGGTGACCCAGGTGGCTTGCCATATCGCTGGATCATCAAAGCTATGATCCCGCTGTCATTCTTTCTAATGGCACTCAGTGGCGTGGGTTTAATCCTCCACTCACTTAATAAGATTTTTAATCCGCATCTTATCCATGCAAACAATACTCATACAAAGAATTAGTAGAGGCTGAACATGATTGGAATAGTAATGTTTTTCGTAGCCTTGTTTGCACTTTTACTTGGCTTCCCTGTGGCGTTCACCTTTGGTGGTATCGCGTTAATCTTTGGTGTTTGGGCTGAGGGCATCGAAATGTTTGCCTTTATGCCATATCGAATTCAATCAATCATGGAAAACACGGTGCTGATGGCCGTTCCATTGTTTGTCTTCATGGGGCTTGTTCTGCAAAAGACCAAGCTTGCTGAGCAGTTGCTTGAGTCTATGGGACGACTGTTTGGTGGTGTTCGTGGTGGTATCGCAATCTCGACGGTACTGGTAGGTTCACTGCTTGCTGCGTCAACCGGCGTAGTAGGGGCTTCGGTAGTGGCGATGGGTCTTATCTCGTTACCCGTAATGCTTAAGTACAACTACGACAAAGGCTTAGCCTGCGGCACTATTTGTGCGTCTGGTACGCTAGGGCAGATCATTCCACCCTCCATCGTATTGATTCTATTGGGTGACGTACTAGGTGTGCCAGTAGGCGACTTGTTCCAAGCGGCGATTTGGCCGGGCGTGATGCTGGTCGGCGCGTACATCGTTTATATCTTGATATACGCGAAGCTACACCCTGAAGCGGCTCAACCGATTGAACGTGATGACTCCATCAGCCGTAAGCAAGAAGTGTTTAATGCACTGAAAGCGATTCTTCCGCCTTTAGCGCTCATCATTGTTGTACTGGGCTCTATCTTCGCAGGTGTTGCTACGCCAACAGAGTCAGCGGCATTAGGTGGCGCGGGTGCGATGATTCTTGCACTGCTTTACGGCCAGTTTAGTTGGTCGATGGTGTACGACGCGTCTAAAGAGACGGTCAAAGTAACCGCGATGGTATTTGCTATTTTGTTGGGTGCAACGGCATTCTCAATGGCGTTTACCTACACTGGTGGTGATTATCTGGTTGAAGAGTGGATGCTACAGCTACCGGGTGAGAAATGGGGCTTCCTGATCATTACCATGTTAGTGATTCTGATTTTGGGTTTCTTCATCGACTTCGTAGAGATCTGTTTCATCATCGTGCCGATCATTGCGCCAGTTGCTGAACTGATGGGCATCAACATGACATGGTTCGCTATCCTTATCGCGATGAACCTACAAACCTCCTTCTTAACGCCGCCATTTGGCTTCAGTTTGTTCTATTTGAAAGGGGTAGCACCAAAAGGCGTAACGACCAAAGATATCTACCGAGGTGTGATGCCTTTCATTGTGATTCAGATACTCGTACTTGGGTCACTTCTCGCGTTCCCCGCGTTTTATGGAATGTGAGTGACGCCAAGAATGTGAACGATATGTTTCAACGGCTATCTATAAATTGCTAAAGTAAAACGGCTTATTGATGTTCAGTAAGCCGTTTTTTGTGAGGGAAAGGAATGCCTCTAAAAGCCAAGCTGATTTTGCTGACGCTACTTCCGTTGCTGCTGGTAACGGCGAGCATTAGTTGGATCTCGTTACACCAGACCAAAACGTTGGGTGCGAAAGAGGTCGAGATCTTCAGAGACAGCCTAATCAAGTCGCGTGAAAACGCCCTCAAAGACACGGTTGACCTCGCGTTCGACGCCATAGAACACGTCTATAACGATCCAAATATCCAAGAAGCTCAAGCCAAAAACAAAGTTCGAACCATATTGTCTAAACTTAGATATGGATCAGACGGGTATTTCTTTGCCTACGATCGTCACGGAACCAATTTAGTTCACCCAATTCAGCCTGAATTGATTGGCCAAAACCTACTCGAATTGCAAGACGAAGATGGCGACTTTCTGATAGAAGCCCTGCTAAGAGAGGCGCAAACCGGTGGAGGGTTTCACCAGTATTTATGGCAAAAGCCATCGACGGGTGAGGTCGTGTCTAAGTTGAGTTACGCCGCTTGGTTGGAACGCTGGGATTGGATGATTGGCACCGGTTTGTATATTGAGGATGTGCATCAAGAAGTGGCTTCGATGCAGGCCGAGATTAACAAGAATATTGAAACCACGTTCTTCTCTATTGTGGTGATTTTGAGTGTGACGGTGGCCGTTATTATCGTGCTTACCTTAGCCATCAACATGCATGAACATCGTATTGCGGATAACAACCTAAAGGAACTGGCGCACAAGACGGTGATGTTCCAAGAAGACGAGAAGAAACACCTAGCGCGTGAGTTACATGATGGTATTAATCAATTATTAGTGTCGAGTCGTTGCCACTTAGAACTGCTCGGTAATAAGCTACAAAATGAAGAGCTCAAAGCCCATTTGAATAAGTCGCAGCATTCATTGATGCGAGCGATCGAGGAAGTGAGGCACATCTCGCATCAACTTCGTCCAAGTTCGTTGGATGATATAGGCTTAGAAGCGGCGTTGTCTTCGCTGTTATTAGATTTTCAGGCGCACTCGGGTATTGAAGTGGAAACCTTGTTCAGTACTCAACAGGGCAAGCTGAAATCTGAGGCCGCGACAACCTTGTATCGAGTGGTGCAAGAGTCGCTGAATAATATCGAGAAACACGCGCAAGCGACTAAAGTAACGGTTATCGCGCAGCAAATTGGTAATGTGCTGCAGCTACTGATTCAAGATAACGGTGTCGGTTTCAACACCTATAAAGCGATGGAAAAACGAGGGATCGGGCTGCGTAACATGAGAGAGCGAGTGGAGTTCATCGGTGGTGACTTTGAATTGATGAGTGAGATTGGCCTCGGAACGGAAATTACAGTGTTACTGACACTAGAGGGATTAATGAATGAGTGAAGTTATTCGAGTTGTGATTGCTGATGATCACCAAGTGGTACTGGATGGCTTTATGGCGAGATTGGAACTCGAGCCAGATATTAGCGTGATAGGTACCGCCAGTAATGGACTAGAAGCGGTAGAGGTCGTTAAGTCTCTGCGCCCTGATGTGGTGTTGATGGATATCAGCATGCCTATCATGAATGGCATTGATGCTACCCATCTGATCAAAGAAGAAGACCCAGAAGCCAAGGTACTGATGCTGACCATGCATAACAACCGTGAATACATCATGAAGGTGATGCAGTCGGGTGCTGTCGGCTACATGTTGAAAGAGATTTCGGCTGAAAAAATGGTGCAGGCAATCAAAACGGTCAATCAAGGTTCGACCTATTTCTGTGAAAAAGTCACGCAGAATTTGTTTACTCAGCCGATTACTCCCACGCCATCGGTCAAGAATCCATTGAGCAGACGTGAAGAGGCTGTGCTGAAATTAGTCGCAAAAGGGGAGAGCAGTAAAGAGGTCGCGAAGGCGCTGAATATCAGCTATCGAACGGTAGAAACCCATAGGCAAAATATTAAGCATAAGCTCGATATTCACTCTACGGCAGAGCTTGCAAAATATGCTGTCAGCTCCGGGCTTGTGGACTGATCTTACGCTAAATAACGTTAAATGTGTAATTTAATTACTAAATGTGTAATTTACGCCTCCTTTATGGAGGTTTTTTTAGTATTTTTGCGACAGGTTGATATTCTTCTTTTCGAAATTTAAGCGCCGAATGCAATGTTGCAAACTGTGCGCTGCAAATTAGAGAGGAAGCATGGAGCCTGTAAAAGATAGGTATAGTATTGAAAATACCGATTATACAGTAGGACAAGATAACGTTCAGAAATGGGGTTTTGATGTTCATAACCCAGTATTTGGAATCAGTGCAGGAGCGATCATTGTCTTTCTTCTGGCACTTCTAGTCGCAGACCCTGACACCGCAAAAGCGGCGCTTGATGGAATCAAATGGAAAGTCATCGGTAACTTCGATGGTTTCTTCATGTGGGCAGCAAACATCTTCGTTATTTTCTGTTTTGCCCTCATTGTCTCCCCGTATGGCAAGATACGTATTGGTGGCAATGATGCCAAAGCAGAGCACTCAAACCTATCTTGGATGTCGATGTTATTCGCTGCGGGAATGGGTATTGGCCTAATGTTCTGGGGTGTGGCTGAGCCAGTGGCTTATTTCACTGGCTGGTATGAAACGCCATTAGGTGTTGAAGCTTACTCTCCTGAAGCGGCGAAGTTGGCTCTTGGTGCAACCATCTACAACTGGGGTCTGCACGGTTGGGCGATTTACGCTGTTGTTGCTCTAGCGCTTGCCTTCTTCACCTTCAATAAAGGTTTACCTCTATCAATCCGCTCTATTTTCTATCCTATTTTGGGTGATAGAACTTGGGGTTGGTTTGGTCATATTGTTGATATCGTCGCTGTACTTGCAACACTATTTGGCCTTGCAACTTCATTGGGCTTAGGTGCTCAACAAGCAACCAGCGGTATTAACCATGTATTTGGTACCGATGGCGGTATTGGCATGCAGCTGATTGTTATCGCTGTGGTCACTTTCTTAGCAACAATGTCAGTGGTTCGCGGCATTAACGGTGGCGTAAAGCTTCTGAGTAATGTGAACATGCTGGTTGCTTTGGGCTTGCTTATCTTCGTTACCATCGCTGGTGGCATGGCGGGCATTAAAGCAATCCCAACCGCGCTAATGGGCTACATCGAAAACTTCATTCCTTTAAGTAATCCTCATGGTCGTGATGACGAAACGTGGATGCAAGGTTGGACGGTATTCTACTGGGCGTGGTGGATGTCTTGGTCACCATTCGTCGGCATGTTCATCGCTCGTATCTCTAAAGGTCGTACGATTCGTGAATTCATCGTTGCTGTATTGTTCATTCCAACGACTGTAATCATCATCTGGATGGCTATTTTCGGTGGTATCGCGATTGATCAAGTGGCGAACAAGGTGGGCGAGATTGGTATGAATGGTCTGCAAGATATTACACTTTCTCTTTTCCACACTTACGATGCACTGCCAATGAGCTCTGTGCTGTCAGTGGTATCGATTGGTTTGATTATGGTGTTCTTTATCACCTCGTCTGATTCAGGCTCATTGGTTATCGATAGCATTACCTCTGGCGGTAAAGTGGATGCTCCGGTTCCACAACGTGTATTTTGGGCGTTGATGGGCGGCGCGATTGCAGCGGTTCTACTATGGGTTGGTGGTACGGAATCTATTCAAGCACTGCAAGCTGGAACGGTATCAATGGCGCTACCATTTGCCTTCATATTATTGCTTATGTGCCTAAGCTTATTGCTAGGTTTACGAACTGAAAATCAATTGGTTAAGCACCAAAATGCTTTGAGTTAAAAGTATTTTTGATAAAAAGGTCGACAGGGTCGACCTTTTTTTCGTCATAAACTTGAGTAATTACGTGAATATTGTTTGAAATTCCATCGAACCGATTCTGGTTTACTGAAAACAACAAGTTAACCTGCTAAACTTCAGACATCCAAGTATTTGAATTATTGTGACAACAGCTTGTACTACTTGGATCGTAGGTTCGAGTTTGTGATTAAGTCGCAGGTAAGTAAGGAATACGAGGTCAATAGACCCTAATAGTATTCCGTAGAGAGGGATAATGACTAAAGGTATAGATAAATACAGTATCGACAGTACGGATTACACTGTCGGTCAAGATAACGTCCAAAAATGGGGTTTTGATGTTCATAACCCAGTATTTGGTATCAGTGCGGGACTTATCGCTTTGTTCCTGATCGGTGTTCTTATTACAGATACCGCTTCAGCAAAGGCTGCACTAGATGGCGTTAAAGGCCAGATTATCAATTCGTTTGATTGGCTTTTCATCTGGTCGGGTAATATTTTCGTAATTTTTTGCTTGGGCTTGATTGTTTCTCCATACGGCAAAATCCGCCTTGGTGGTGTTGATGCGACGGCAGATTACTCATTCATCTCTTGGCTATCGATGCTGTTTGCCGCAGGTATGGGTATCGGCTTGATGTTCTGGAGTGTGGCTGAGCCTGCTGCTTACTTCACGGGTTGGTTTGAAACTCCGTTAGGTGTTGAACCAAACACACCAGAAGCTGCAAAACTGGCATTGGGTGCAACCATGTATCACTGGGGTCTACACCCTTGGGCGATTTATGGCGTAGTAGCACTGTCACTTGCGTTTTTCTCTTACAACAAGGGACTGCCTCTTTCTATCCGTTCTATCTTTTACCCAATTTTAGGTGATAGAGCTTGGGGCTGGGCAGGTCACATCGTTGATATTCTTGCTGTACTTGCAACACTATTTGGTCTGGCGACATCGTTAGGTCTTGGTGCGCAACAAGCGGCAAGTGGTATTCAGCATGTATTCGGCATTGAAGCGGGCCTAGGTCTGCAAGTTATTGTGATTACAGCGGTGACTTTATTGGCGGTAGTATCAGTACTTCGTGGTATTGATGGTGGCGTTAAAGTTATCAGTAACATCAACATGTTGGTTGCTTTCCTACTGCTTATCTTAGTGGCTCTAATCGGCTACGCGGTGACTTTAGGTTCTATCCCAACAACATTGATGGCATACATTGAAAACATCATTCCGCTAAGTAACCCTCACGGTCGTGAAGATGAAACGTGGATGCACGGTTGGACTGTATTCTACTGGGCTTGGTGGATCTCATGGTCTCCATTCGTAGGTATGTTTATCGCACGTGTTTCTAAAGGTCGTACCGTTCGTGAGTTCATCACAGCAGTACTGATTGTACCGACTACAGTGACTATCATTTGGATGTCAGTATTCGGTGGCATGGCGATTGACCAAATCGTGAATAACGTTGGTATTCTTGGTCAAGACGGCCTAACGGATGTATCACTAGCAATGTTCCAAATGTTTGATGCACTGCCGTTCGGTACTCTGCTTTCAATCATTGCGGTTGTATTGGTTCTAGTATTCTTCATTACATCGTCTGACTCAGGCTCTCTAGTAATCGACAGCATCACCGCTGGTGGTAAAGTTGATACGCCTGTGCCTCAACGTGTGTTCTGGGCGTTCCTAGAAGGTGCTATTGCTGTTGCTCTATTGTGGGTTGGTGGTACTGAAGCAGTACAAGCTCTACAAGCGGGTGCAATCTCGACGGCATTGCCATTCACCATCATTCTATTGCTGATGTGTGTGAGCTTGCTAATGGGTATGCGTACAGAAAAACGCTAGGCTTTTTAAGCTGAAATCTACTGCTATTTATACGCAGTAGAACGGTAAATAATATGAAGGCAGAAGAGGGAACTCTTCTGCCTTTTTTGTTTCTTCTTTACCGTTTTTTCATGTCTCTTTTAACATGTGAAGTGCGATAAAAATTCTAATAACCGTAGAGATAATGCCGCCTTAAATTTGGCGACAAGCCAAGGAATTGACATTAGGTAAGCTTATGGTTTGATTAAAATTATATTCCGATATTAAATTGTGAAATCGCTCGAATTTAATACTGATATTGGGTAGTATGCGCGGGATTTCCCACCACTCGTGAAACTTTGACATGAAACTAACACTAAAGCAGAAGTTGATAGGTGCTAGCCTATCTGCTGTTGTCGTTATGGCTACAGCGTTGACTTGGTTGTCAGCAAACCAATTATTTGAACAGACTCGTAATGGCGTATACCTACGAGCTGAAAGCGTATCTGAAGCAGCATCTGAAGGGATTAAAAACTGGATTGATATCCGCACGGATATCGCATCAGCATTTAATGACTTTTCACGAGAGGATGATGTTGTTCCTTTCCTTAAGCAAGCTCGTGTAGCGGGTGGCTTTGACGATATCTTTTTAGGTACTCCAGAAGGTGGAATGTACCGTTCACACCCTGAACGTAATCGTGCAGATTACGATCCTCGTCAACGTCCTTGGTACCAAGAAGCAAACGCTGCAGGTAAGCAAATCATTACCACGGCTTATCAAGATGCAATCACTAAAGCACTTCTAGTAACGATCGCAGAACCTGTTCGCCACAACGGCCAACTTGTTGGTGTTGTTGGTGCAGACGTACTTATCGACCAATTAGTTAACGATGTAATCAGCCTTGATGTTGGTGACAACGCTTACGCAATGCTCATTGATGCCTCTGACGGCACATTCCTAGCACACCCAGATTCAGCACTAAGCTTGAAGCCAGTAAGCCAGCTTTCAAACGATATCTCTATGCCTATTATCGAAAATGCAGTGCGTACGGGTAGCATCGAGATCATCAAAGAGCGCGGCGCTGACAAGCTGCTTTACTTCACGAAGGTGCCTAACACTAACTGGATCTTCGCGGTTCAGATGGACAAAGCAACAGAAGAAGCGAACCACTCAACGCTACTTACTCAGCTGATCATCACTGCTGTCGTTATTACGCTCATCGTAATCGTACTCGTGTCTTGGTTAGTGAGCTTCCTATTCCGCGACCTAAACCGCGTTTCAGCGGCACTTGAAGAAATTGCTTCAGGTGAGGGTGACCTTACTCAACGTCTTGAGCCTAAGAGCGACGACGAAATTGGTCAGCTTGCTGCAAACTTCAACCGTTTTGTGGGCAACATGCACACCATGGTGATCAAGCTAAGCGAAGTATCTGCTGCGCTGGGCAACCAAGCGCGTCAAACGGCTTCTCAAGCTTAAGAACGTAGTGCTCGTATCCAAATGCAACAAGACGAGATCAACATGGTAGCAACAGCCGTTAACGAAATGGCTGCAGCAACACAAGAGATCGCAGGTAACGCAGACCACACTGCACAGAACTCATCTGAAGCGGTTGGCGCGTGTGAGCACGGTACTGGTCAAGTAACACAGACTCAAAGCTCTATCCAAAACCTTGCTCAAGAAGTTCAAATCGCAACCAACGTGATTCTAGAACTTGAAGAGCACGGCAACAGTATCAACGCTATCTTGTCTAACATTCAAGGTATTGCAGAACAAACTAACCTACTTGCACTTAATGCCGCTATTGAAGCTGCACGTGCCGGTGAGCAAGGTCGTGGTTTCGCAGTAGTTGCGGATGAAGTTCGAGTTCTAAGCCAACGTACACACGGTTCAACGCAAGAAATTCAACAAACGATTGAGTTGCTGCAAGGTACAACAGGCAAAGCGGTTAACATCATGAACGATAGCCGTACACTTGCTGAAACCAGTGTTGATGACGCGAACTCAGCGGCTGCAAGCCTAACGCAAATCCATGCTGCTGTTGAACGCATCAGCGACATGGCAACACAGATTGCTTCTGCTGCAGAAGAGCAAGCGTCAGTAACGTCTGAGATTACTCGTAACACTGAAGGAATCCGTGACGTATCTAACGAGCTAGCAGATGAAGCGCACCAAGCTGCAGAGCAAGCTGCGCAGCTTTCTGAACTGTCTCACGAGCTAGAAAGCGAAATCAGCCGCTTCAAGCTGTAAGCGCTAACAGGTAATTTGAAAGCCGAATGTGAATATCACATTCGGCTTTTTTGTGCGTGCTAGTTAGAGTTGTGACCCAAACTAATTGTTCGGGTAACCTGGAAACTTAGCTTTAAGGGCCGCACGAGTCGGGAAGTACTGCTCCATAAATTTCACCATCGCAGGGTCGTTCGCTTGTAGCTCTGTGAAGGTTGCAGAACTTAACTCTTGCGCGTTGTAACCCTTATAGTTCAGGTCGTAGTAGGCATACAGAGAATAGGCTAGGTACTCTTGGTCGTATGACTCAGCGTCTAAATCAGCTTCAACAATCGTCGAGTCTTTACCGTTTGGAAAGTAAGAGCCGGCAAGAATCGCTTTCTCATTCAGTTCATCTAACTCCTTCTGCATCACACCCCATTTCGATGAAGATGATTGCACCGCTAGGTTCATCACACCGTAATCGTGTACAAAGTGAATGATCTCTTCAAACGCAGCGTCTCTTTGAGTGACTAGATCCGGTTTATTCTCGCCTGTTGTTATGTCAGTAGTTTCAGTCGCGAACAGATCTTGGAAACGGTAATTTTCATCTAAGAAGTCACCGCCATCTCTGTCAGACCAATCTTCATCGTAAAAGAATCCCATGGTCGCTTTGCTGTCGTAAATTGCCTTAGTCACTTCAGCAGGGAAGCTATCAAGGTAGTACTCCATGATGTTCTTAACATGAGCGACTTTTGCCTCTGAATTGTTTGCAGATTTATCTTCGATCAACAGTGGGATCTTGTAGCCATGAGCCTCTACGCAAGTTCGTTGATTGATGCCATTTTTAAGCAGCTCACCCGTTGTATTTGAGATAACAGAACAGTCAGCTGTAGGCACACGTGAGAATGTCTCTGAGGCGCTTTGAGCGAAGGATGGAACAAATTGAATGCCATTGCTCAGAGTGTTACCAACACGAACATAGAGGTTCATAGGCCTCATTTGGTCGATATTAAATTTGATGCCAGTAGCATCAATAATGAATTGCTTATTGATGGTCACGGTATCCGCTTGTTTCCATCGAATGACGTTGTTTATGTCGTTTTCAACCTCAGCAATAGCAAGGTCTTCAAGTGTCTTTGTTGTGTTAAAGTTTTCGTAGTAAATATCGAAATTTTCAACGTTAAACGTCTTACCCGCTGAGTTTGTTGCTGTCACAGAGAAGGTGATATCTGCGTCGCTTTGGGTCTTGTAATTGCGCTCAGGAATGCCGTGGACTTGCGCGAAACTGCCGCTCGCTTTTTGTGTATTACCGTACTGGGTAATATCAATGTTCACGTTCTTGTCTGTACCCGCAGCAATCGATTTCACGCTGAATTGCAGTGAGTAATTACTTCCTAAGCTAACCACTGAGCTAGCGCTTGATGCGTCGATGACATTCTTTGATGCTTTACCGTCGCTACTTCCGCCACACGCGGTGAGCATCGTAGTCAGAACTAGAGTTGGAATTGTGAGTTTGTATACCATAGGGGACCAAGTTATCTGCAAGCTATAAAGCCAGCATGTTACAAGAAATGGCATTTGCTCTTAGTAAGCTTTTGTAAGTAATGTATTAATAGTGCTTACAAATAAGCAACAAGTGATTGGCGGAGGTTATTTGTTTGGGCTGCTCGATACTAGAATCACAGACAACAAAAAGCCCGAGTATAAACTCGGGCTTTGAATGGTTTTCTTTATAACTTATGAAGGAGCTAGATTGCCTGACGAAGTTGGAAGTAACGTCCTTCTTCGTTTAATAGCTTCTCGTGAGAGCCGTTTTCAACGATCTCGCCTTGTTCAATCAGAACAATAGAATCCATCGATTCCAGACCAATCAAACGGTGCGTGATGAAGATAACCGTCTTGCCTTCGAAGTGCTTCTCGAACAGCGTCATGATGCTTTGCTCTGTTTGCTTATCTAAGCCTTCTGTTGGCTCATCTAGAAGCAGGATAGGAGCATCATGAAGAATCGCACGTGCGATACCAATACGGCGCTTCTCACCACCAGACAGTTGACGACCACCATCACCTAACCAGCTATCAAGCGCGTTATTCTCAAGCAGCTTTTCTAGGCCAACGTCTTTTAAGATATTCGCTAAGTGATCATCGGTTGCTTCTGGTCTTGCAATCAACAAGTTGTCACGCAAAGTACCATTTAGAATGTCGACACGTTGGCTTACCACACTGATTGATTCACGAAGCTGTGATTCATTCCACTGAGTCAGTTCAATGCCCGCAATTGAGATGTAACCCTTCTTAGGATCCCAGTAGCGAGTCAGAAGCTGAATCAGTGTTGATTTACCAGAACCCGTTTGACCCACAATCGCAACCTTGTTCGTTGCAGGGATCGTTAGGTCGACAGCGTTCAGAACATTGCGCTCAGAATCAGGGTAGTTGAACGTCACGTTTGAGAACGTAATATCCAGCGGCTTGTTGATGTCGAGCTTCTCTTCAGCAAACTGAACTTCAGGCTCAGACAGAATCACTTCGTTCAAGCGACGTGCAGAAGACAGAGTTTGACCTAAATGCTGGAACGCGCCTGCGATTGGCATTAATAGTTCAAAACTAGCCATGGTTGCGAATGCCATTAGCGCGATGAACGGATCTGGTGCATTACCACCCACGCCGTCAGCCGCAAGCCAAAGCATAAGAACCAGCGTCAAACCGTTGAACAACATTAGCGCTGCTGAAGCCATGCCGGTTAGGTTAGCGTTCACAAACTGATTCGCCATCAGCTTGCGTTGCGTTTCTAGAATCGCATTACGGTAACGCTCTTCCGCACCAAACAGAGTCAGTTCGCTGTAGCCTTCAATCCAATCTAGCGTCGTTACACGAAGATCCGCTTTGTTTTGTGTCAGCTCACCACCGTTACGTTTACCCAGCTTGTAGAACAAGATTGGCCAAACCAACAGCATGATAAGAAGGATAGAACCTAAGATTAAACCTAGTGAGCTATCGAACCACATCAAGAACAGAGTCAGGAAGAAGATCCCGAACACACCGACGGTCACTGGGCTTACTAAGCGCAAGTACACGTGGTCCATGGCGTCGACATCAGCAACCAAACGGTTCAGTAGGTCAGCGTCACGAAGGTTTGAGATACGACCTGGGATGAGCGGAGCCAGCTTCTTGAAGAAGAAGATACGCAGATCAGTTAACAGTTTGAATGTCGCATTGTGGCTAACAACACGTTCACCCCAACGACCCGCTGTTCGGCTCATTGCCAAACCACGTACACCACCACCTGGTAGCATGTAGTTGAAGGTTTCACGCGCAATCGTAAGGCCAGCAACCGCAGAAGCTGAAATGAACCAACCTGATAGCGTTAACAAGCCGATAGAAGCCGACAGAGTAGCAAAAGCCAATAGCATGCCTAGCGATAGGCCAAACCAATGCTTTTTATAGAGTTTCAGGTAAGGCAGTAAATCACGCATCTAAATTACCCTTATTATCTTGTTGAGCTAAGTTCGCGTTAAGCATCTCTTCGAATAAACCACCCGCAGTCGAAAGCTGAGAGTAATGACCTTGTTCAACAAGACCACCATCGCGCATAACCAGAATGTTATCGACCGATTGAAGCGGGGCAAGTTGGTGCGTCACAAGTAGGGCAGTGCGGCTTTCGATGTTGCTATTAATGCCTTTCATTACCAACTGTTCGCTACGAGTATCTAGGCTGGCTGTGGGTTCATCTAATAACCAGAACTGACCGTCTTGAATCATTGCGCGAGCCAGAGCCAAACGCTGAGATTGACCCACAGACAGACCGCCAGAGCGATCAGAGATCATGTAATCCAAGCCGTGCTCAGTTACGAATTCGTTAGCAAAAGACTGCTCAAGTGCATTCTCGACAACTTGGTCAGTGATATCGTGCTTACCTAGGGTGACGTTGTCACGAATTGTGCCATGCAGTAGCAACGGGTTTTGACCAACCCAACTAATCGTTTTACGCCAAGAGGCTAAGTCTAGGTCACGCAGTTCAATTCCATTGATTTTCAAGCTTCCTTTATAAGGCATGAAACCAAGAATGGCATTAATCAAACTTGTCTTACCCGCACCACTTGGGCCAACTAACGCAGTCGATTGACGAGTGTTCAAGGCGAACGAAATAGGGCCAACCAATTGAACACCTTCAGGGCTCAATACTTTCAGATCTTGAGCTTCAATATTGATGCCTTGAGCCGGATCGAGCTGAGTGTCGCCTGATTTAACCTTAGTGATGTCGGTTTCTAGGAACTCGACAATACTTTCGGCTGCGCCAACCGCTTGTTGTTTCGCATGGTAGAAAGTACCTAAATCACGCAGAGGTTGGTAAAACTCTGGCGCCAAGATAAGGATAAACAAACCTGCGAATAGCGTAATGCCAGCGCCGTAGTGGCCGAAGTTAAGCTCACCAATGTAGGTGAAACCAAAGTAAACCGCTGTCATTGCGATAGAGATCGACGTGAAGAACTCAAGGACAGCAGAAGACAAGAAAGCGATTTTCAACACATCCATGGTACGCGTTCTGAACACTTCAGATGCACCTTTAAGTACCTCTGTTTCAGCGTTAGTGCGATCAAATAGACGGATGGTTGTCATTGACTGCAAACGGTCGTAAAAGTGACCAGAAAGACGTTGCAGTGCTTTGAAGTTTTTACGGTTTGCGTCGGCTGCTTTCATACCCACAAGTGCCATGAACATCGGCACCAGTGGAGCAGTAATCAAGAAGATCAGTCCCGCTGCCCAGTTAACTGGGAACACCACAACCAAAATAATGAATGGAATCATTACCGATAAAGACATCTGAGGTAAGTAACGAGAGAAGAAGTCTTGCATGTCTTCTACTTGTTCTAGTAATAGGGTTGCCCATGTACCCGCAGGTTTGCCTTTGATATAAGCAGGGCCTAACTCACGTAACTTATCAAGGATGAGTTGCCTGATGTAGACACGGATCTGTTCACCACAGCGATAACCTGCGATCTCACGTCCCCATGTACAGCCAGCACGGCCAACGACCGATAATGCCAAGCCTGCGAAATGACCAACCAGTTCAGATTTATCGACATTCTCGATGATCAGCTGGTGAAGAATAGAGGCGAGAAGAGCTGCTTGAGCAATTAAAAACACGCTTGAAAGTACGCCAAGGCTAATCGCAATCATAAGCCAGCGTTTCGCTAACTTACTCTGTTGCTTAAGCCACTTGTTCAAGCTGCGTTGTTTTTTCTTATCCATTATGAAGGCTTAATGATAATTATTATTTGTTGAGGGCGGGTAGTATACAAAAGAAAGCCCAGTGGATATACCGCTGGGCTCTAGGGATTTACAACAAATTGTGATGATGCCCTGCATCTACTGAGGCGAGAGCTCCGATAATCAAATCTGCAATCTCAGATTTACTTATCGTTAAGGCCATCTAGGAAGCGTTCAGCATCCAATGCAGCCATGCAACCTGTGCCTGCAGAAGTAATTGCTTGGCGGTAGTTGTGGTCCATTACATCACCTGCAGCGAATACGCCTGGGATGCTGGTTTGTGTTGCGTTACCTTCAAGACCAGACTGAACGATGATGTAGTCATCTTTCATGTCCACTTGGCCTTTGAAGATTTCAGTGTTTGGTTGGTGACCGATAGCAATGAATGCTCCCATTACTTCGATGTCTTCTGTCTTGTCAGACTGAGTATCTTTAATACGAACGCCAGTTACGCCCATATCGTCGCCCAGAACTTCGTCTAGCGTGCGGTCAGTGTGAAGAACAATGTTGCCGTTCTCTACTTTGTCCATTAAACGCTTCACTAGGATCTTTTCAGCGCGGAACGTGTCACGGCGGTGAACTAGGTGAACTTCAGACGCGATGTTAGACAGGTAAAGTGCTTCTTCAACAGCCGTGTTACCACCACCAACTACCGCCACTTTCTGGTTGCGGTAGAAGAAACCATCACACGTTGCACAAGCAGAAACGCCACGGCCTTTAAATGCTTCTTCAGAATCCAAACCTAAGTACTTAGCCGATGCACCCGTAGAGATGATCAATGCATCACACGTGTACTCGCCTGAATCGCCTTTAAGACGGAAAGGGCGGTTAGATAGGTCGACTTCGTTGATGTGGTCGAACAGGATCTCTGTTTCAAAGCGCTCTGCGTGCTCTTTCATGCGATCCATCAGTGCTGGACCCGTTAAACCTTCAGCATCACCCGGCCAGTTTTCTACTTCTGTTGTGGTTGTAAGCTGACCACCTTGCTGCATACCGGTAACCAGTACTGGGTTTAGGTTTGCACGAGCAGCGTAAACTGCAGCTGTATAGCCAGCAGGGCCAGAACCAAGAATCAATAAATTACAGTGCTTTACGTCGCTCATGAGGACTCCGAAATTGAAATTGTTTTTATTTATAATCGCTTAGGATTGTATGGAAAATATGGAGGCAATAAAAGTGTAAACAAGGGCTGAAGTGTAATTAATCGTTATACGTTAGAACTTAATGGAGACAAACGTTTTCGTGGCTGGAAGATCGCCTAAACCACCGTCTTCTTCAAGAATTGTTGCTGCCGCCTTTTCGATTTCGAACCGCCATATCAAAATACGCTCAAATAACTGTATATAAAAACAGTATTTAACTATAAGATTATAGGCAAAGTTAGAAATATGAGGAACGAGCAATGAACTTACTCCCAACAGGCACACAGCTAGGTAAATTGGAACTACTGGAAGTGTATCAAGACGTCTTAGGGCCGAAGTGTTTCTCGGTTAAGAATGAAAACACCCAAAGGTTCATGGTGTATTGGAGTGGGGATTACGACAACGGCCAATGCATTAAGTGGGCTTACATTCCGGTCACCAAGCCATTGCTAGCCAGCTTGCTAAACAAAGAAATGAGCTTTCACGATGCGTTCCACCGATCTGACAAGCTTTACTTAGCGACTATCTACACAAACGAAGTAGGGAAGCCCGCGAAAGTCGAACTGCTAAACACAACGAACAAGCATTTAGTAAACCTACCGCCCGTTGATTTTGAAATCGACCTTGAAGAAGCTTGTGTGAGTTAAGTTTTCCATTTTTCTCACCTGATGTCACTAAATTGAGTTGGCGTTAGTGGAATTGCAATGTTTATAGGTAAGGCTTATAAACATAGAATGGTTGTTTAATGGGCTGTTAATCTTCCTTTATTAGCTTTCTACGATTTTATCGGTAGAATGCGCCAGTCAGATTATTGTTAGGTTTTGTGGTTTATGAGTGCAATTGATTTATTCGCAGGGGCAGGTGGTTTTAGCTTAGCAGCTCATCAAGCTGGTCTTGATGTGTTAGCGGCTATAGAGCTAGATGCGTCTGCGGCTCATACATACCAAAAAAACATAATTGAAAGACTAGAGCAGAAAACCAAGCTGCTCAATGGTGACATCTTAAAGATAGATCCCTCTGAACTTAGGAAAGAACTTGGCCTTAAAAAGGGCGAGTTACAGCTGATTCTTGGTGGTCCTCCTTGCCAAGGCTTCTCAAGCCACAGAATAAAAGATGCAGGGGTAGATGACCCTCGTAACAAACTCTTATTACGCTACTACGACTTTGTTGAAGAATTTCAGCCTAAGGCGTTTCTTGTTGAAAACGTTGCTGGCTTATTCTGGAAAAAGCATGCCTCTTACCTAGAGAAGTTCAAGCAGCTTGCTGAAGACAATGGCTACGTCATACATTTCTGCGATACGTTAAACGCAAAAGACTACGGGACTCCCCAAAACCGTAAACGTGCGTTTATTCTCGGTGTTCGAGAAAACGTGAAACGTGACGAGTTAACTTTTCCACCGGCACCAGAGTTCTTTAATCCCAATTCTAAAGAAGTGAAAGAGCAAAATCAGAAGCCTTGGAAAACAGCATCTACCGTATTTGAACCACTCACTGCAGAGCTGATAGAACAATATATAGAGAAGCATTTTCGCCCACATACTAAGTTATCGGATGATGAAGCCAGAACATTACTTCGAGGCTTAGAGTCGGATAACCCTGTAGATGAAGATGACCCTTGTAATGTTCATATGAAGCCGACGGAAAAGATGCAAAGGCGTTTTAGATCGACTCGTTTAAATGGTAGCCGAATGGATGCAGATCCAGAGTTTGAACTTAAGTGCCATGCGAATGGCTACGGTGGGCATAAAGATGTATACGGTAGAGTGATAATTCACACACCATCAAACACCATGACGACTGGTTGTAATAATCCATCAAAAGGTCGTTTTGTACACCCTTGGAAGCACCATGGGTTCACATTGCGCCATGCTGCTCGATTTCAAACATTCCCCGATGATTACATTTTTACGGGCAGTACAACTGATCAAGCCAAGCAAATTGGCAACGCAGTTCCCACAATACTCGGTTATAAGCTCATATATGCGATTATAAATGGATTGAAATAGAAAAAGTGCCTACAATGTTAGGCACTTTTTTTTATTCGTAACCATTTGATATGAACCAGAATTCGACCAGAAAATCGGTTTCGTTTAAAGCTCAAGCTCGAACGATTGACCACCTCGGTAAAGGGCAAATTGCTGATGCACCTACAGCCATCAGCGAGCTTTGGAAAAACTCTTACGATGCCTACGCCCGAGACGTAGCTCTTCACCTATTCGATGGTGATGTTAAATGCGGTGCCATTATTGACAATGGTTGCGGCATGACTTTTGACCAACTTAGTAATAGTTGGATAACCATCGGCACAGCTTCAAAAACAAAGAAAGACCTTCTACCTCCGGAAGACCGTTTTGGATTAAAGCCTCGCTATACTCAAGGCGAAAAGGGGATTGGAAGGCTTTCTACAGCTTTTCTCGCTCCCGTTACGTTAATTGTAACTAAAAAGGCTAACTCTCGTTTTTCTGCGGCATTAATCGATTGGCGTTTATTTGAAAATACTTATCTTGGTTTGCATGATATCAAAGTGCCAATGCAAGAGTTTGACGACTTAGAATTGCTTCCCGAGGTTTGTAAAGGCTTCCAAGACGACATGCTGAATAATTTAGCGTTCGAACCACATACTGAAGATGAGAAGATTCTACGTCATATGTGGCAGCGCTTCACTGAAGATGAAAAAGATGCATTTGAATTACGTCACAACCCAAAAGACACCGATGTTTTTGTTTCGACACAAGAAAAGGTACGTTCATTATGCGAGACTTTTGAATTAGACCCGAATAGTGTTAATTCATGGAAAAAGCTGCTGGAAAAAACCGAAAGTAATGGTGAGGGTCAGCATGGAACCGCGCTATTTCTTTTTGACTTAAACCGGGACCTTTCATTACTAACTAATCGCGGGGATATGAGTGGAAAAGCTCAAGAATATATAGCGATTAAAGAGGATGTAGTCGATACGCTAAGAGCCTTTGTCGATCCCTTTCAGGAAAAAGCTTGGGATGAGAATATTGCTAAATATGAATCGAGCTCTCTGGCTACATGTTGGCTTTATGAAGATTTTAATTATTCAATTGTTCCATTCGAACAGGATGGTACGGCTTCAAGTTCCGTTGAAAGCATCATTAGTGGTGATGACGTTTTTGGTCTTGCTGAATTTGAATCTCTAGAGCATCAAGTCGTCGGAAAAGTAGACGAAAAGGGTTGGTTCCGAGGCAATGTCATTGCTTTCGGGAAGGAATATACAGATGTCACGTTTCCTTGCCGTACTCCGGGTATGGACGAATTTACCAAGGCTGGAGGATTCGATATAAGGTTAGGGACGTTTGAACTCGAGCTTGCTAAGACTACACACTCAAAAGAAGAATATGACTTATTGAAGAAGCAAGCAGCTAAGTTCTCTGGCTTTATGGTCTTTCGAGATGGTTTGCGTGTACTGCCTTATGGGCGACCTGATAATGATTTTTTTGAAATTGAAGAAAATCGAAGTAAAAGTGCAGGTCGTTATTATTGGGCATCTCGACGTCTGTTTGGTCATGTTTCACTAGATCAAAAAGCAAATCAGCGTTTAAAAGACAAAGCTGGTCGGGAGGGTTTTGTTAGAAACCAAGCCGCTCGTGAACTCAAAGTAATAGTAAAATCACTGTTGCTTCAGCTTGCTGATAAATTTTTTGGTGGTAAATCTGAAGAACGTAAAATTTTGCTTGAACAACTTTCTAAAGATAAGAAAAAGCAAGTTAAGGCTCGAAACACCTCCGCTCGTATATCAAAAACAACGTTTACAGAGTCGATCGACGCAAATCTACCGAAGCTTAATCAACGTGTTGCATCCGCTCGGAATGTTTATCAGGAACTAAACGACGAAATAAAGTTTTCTCTTCATCATTTTGATGAGTTGGTAACCAAAGTTAATGCTCTAGAGGAGGTTCTTCCAGACCTTAAAACACCAAATAAACCCGCAAAGATGGACGAGTTATTGGAAGAACAGTACCGAGCCTATCGAGATTTATTTGGCGAATTCGGGGAGCTCTTGCAAACATGTAGAGAACGTTTGAACAAGCTAGAAGCGGTTGCTCAACAACGCAGCCCTATAGAAAGCGCGCAGAATAAATATGACGCTAGTGAGGCTTCAATAGCTAGGCAGGTAAACAAATACACCAATGCAATAGAAAAAACGCTTGATCGTGTACAAAATACTTGGCGAAAAGAAGCTAGGAATGACAAAGAGCAGTATGAGGCTCAAGCACTTGTATTATTGGATTCAGTAACCAACTCAAGTGATATCGAATTTGAGTTGAATGCACTAGATAAAATATATCGTGAGCTTTCCGACGATATATCAACTAAATATGAAGGTTTTTTACGAGCTCTTAGCAAGCTAGAACAAGGTGTAGATATTGAATCTGCATTCACTCTAGCGGAAGAAGAACGGGTAAAAGCTGAGCAAGAAATTAACCAAATACGTAGTTTGGCACAATCAGGAATTAGCTTTGAAATACTTGCACATGAGCTAGCATCGCAAGATAAGACCGTAACGCGTTCGCTCAATTCTATGAGTAGCAATGCAAGAGAAGAACTTGGATTTAAAAATGCGATGAAAGCGCATAAACAGTTTACGAACTACCTACGCTTTTTGTCACCACTCAAACTTTCTGGCTATCAACAAAGAGACGATATCTCGGGGATAGAAATAATTAAGAACATAGAGAAGTTTTTTAATCAGCAGTTTGAGAAGCAAAATGTACATTTAGAATTTGGTGACGCATTCAAACGTATGTATGTCACTGATGTACAGTCACGTATTATCCCTGTGTTTATTAACTTATTGAATAATGCCCTTTACTGGGTTGGTTTAGCTGAGAATAAACGTATCGTAAAAGTAGATATCGTTGATAACTTTGTTGTTATTGCTAATAATGGACCAGTTATAGATCCCGATGATATAGGAAACTTATTCCAGTTGTTTTATAGCCGAAGACCAAGTGGTAATGGGGTAGGGTTATATCTTTCAAAGCAGAACTTAGCAGTTGCACGCCATCAAATTTGGTACGCAGAAAAGCCAGAAGAAAAACTGATTCAAGATGGCGCTAACTTTGTAATTAAATTTCGCGGGATGGAAGTAAGATAATGCCAGAGCTATATAAAAATAAAATCGTACAAGCATTTCGTGATAATGCCATTAAATCAGTTTTGTTAATTGATGATGAATACTTGCCATATGAAAAGCTAGCTGAATTTTATGTTGGCGCTTTACATGCTCTCGATGAAAAGTTGCTGGGTGTCTTACACGATGTTCCAAATGAAGTCGATCTTCTGAGAGGGCAGTTGACTGACATTCGCGAAGTTATAGCTGCTGCAGATCAAGATCTTATGTTTTCGGAAGTCGCTAAGAACTTCGTCGAATTTTTTCATGGACGCCAGCTTATTTGCGATGTTGAAAATCAGACGCTAAACCTCGATAGCGACAAAGTCCGTAAAAGTGACTTGATCATACTGGATTATCACCTGAGTAAAATTGGAGATAATCGTGCGGAGAAATCTCTGAGTCTAGTTAGCGAATTGAGCACCAGTAAACATATGAATACTGTGGTCATATATACAGCAGAACCGCTAAAGAAAGTCTGGGATGAGGTCGCGTCAACGCTTCGTGGTAGTGTAAAAGTCGCGCCAGTCGATTTCTTTAATGACCAAGCACTTAAAGTTCAGTGGGATAACAATAGTGAACAATGGTTGTCAGAATGGGCAGGTATAACGAACAGAACAATCCAGGCTAAATTTATTAAAGGTGATTGTAACATTGAATTGTTGACTCAAGAACTGTCAATTATTTGTGAAGGCGAAGGATACAACCTACCTAATAAAAAGCACGTTGAGTGGATGCTTGAGCTTAGTGTACGTGAGCGCAATAGAAATGATTGTGATCTATCGGGTCTTAAGGTTCATGGCAATGATGAGATGTGGTTACAGGCTGGTGAAGTGTTTGTCGTTTTGTGTGAAAAAAAGCGGTTAGATGAACAAAGCGGTGAATACAGAGATGTAACCCCTACGGAAGTTTGGGAGCAGGTTCGAATAGCTCTCGAAAATTGGTACCCTAATTTTTATCGTGTGGTTCTTTCAGAAGTACAGAACCAAATAGAAGATTCTAATTTCTCGATGGCGAAAGTCCTAGGCAAGTCTCAACATGAACAGGTTGCGCTCTTATGGTCTATTTTGAAAGAAAATCCAACCTCTCAATTGAAGATATCGGAAGACTTGTTACGAAGAGTGCTCGAAGATGTTTCTGAAACTTTAATTTGTAGGGAAAATAGAGCTGTTCCTAATTTTATCAAAGAGTTAGCTAATAGCACATTACACGAATCATTAGATTTTGTTGAGCTCACTAACCGTACTCGAAATGAGCATAAAGCATTTATAACGAGTGCGGTTGAAAGAGCTAAACTAAACAACCTAGCTTGCGAAGCGGAGTTCAATAGTGAGTATTGTCAAAATGTTGTCCATGCTCTAAATGAACGTACGACAACGAAAACAGATTTACCTACTTATATAACTACTGGCACAGTTCTAAAATCAAAGAAGCGTGGGAAAGTTCGTTGGTTTATGTGCGTAACTCCAAGTTGCGACACAGTACCGGAGCAAAAAAATGCTGATAATGCAGCTCAATTAGATCCTCATCGTTTACTGACTTTCGCTAAGCTAGAAGAAGTTGATGTTGTAGAGGCATTGAGTAATGCTCATCAATCCTCATATGTGTTTATTTCGGACAATGATGTTCGGATTGCATTAACAGTCATCGACCCTGTGTCGAAACAGCCCGATTTAGTTAAGTTGGTGATTGTTAATCATAATCACCGAGGTTTAAGCTGCGAAGGTATAAAGGCGCTTAAATTAAAAAATCAAAACGAAGGTGTGCAGACTGAAGAGCTGACAATGATCCCAATTTCTCAGCTTGAAAGTAGTTACGCTGCCCGTTATCAAGCTGTGCAAAGTCATCATGAAGGGCGTATCGGTGTTGATTTTGTTACTGCGGATTTTAGAACGGATTAAGATAATGTCTCGTCCTAAAATACGTTGACGATTTTAGTAAGCCAGTAACGCAAGTTGCTGGCTTTTTTCATGCATCTTATTTGGCGTATTCATACCTAGGCTGAGATGTGGCCTCACGCTTTTCTCTCTTATAGACACACTGACGAGATATATAGAGCAATGAACAAGCTTTACTTAAGCTTACTTTCTTCTCTTTTTGAAGGCCTCTTGCTCCTTCGCTATATACTTTTTTCTTAGCGACATCCCGTGCTCAGCATCAAGAATATCAACAACCCTATTGAGAAGAAGACATCTGAGACGTTCATCTTCAAGCTCTTGTTCAAGTCGTTTTATTTTTTGGACCAGCGTTTCATTCGCTCTCGGTGATTTAGGCATCGTGCTCTTCCTTGGATTGTTTGTCCAATCCAATTTCCCATGCTTTCTTAACCAAGTAAGAACGGTCGAACGACCTTGTATGTCGTAAATTGATTGGGCTTGTTTATAGGTCATGTCGCCTGTCTACAACCTGTAATTTAAAGCCTAGTGTGTAATCACGCTGAGTGCGCTTAACGTAGTGTTTATTTGGAATGGTCATCATTAGTCCTCAATGTGTAAACACATTTCAGGACGGGACATAATCAAGATTAAAAGCTACGTAAATACGTGGCTTTTTCTTTTTCAGTAACCTAACCTCTTTGTACTGACTAAACGACTTCGCCGATGATTTTAAAGTCAACAGTGGTCATTTCATTTTTTGTTAGTTCCCATGGCTCGTAGGTTGTATTGTCGTTGACTACGCTTAATCCTGATTTCGTAAATTGCAGGCGCTTCACCATTAGCAGGCCGTCGAAGCGGAACACGTAAATTCCGTCACCTGCAAAATCTTCAATGCGGTTAACCATTATTAGTGCTTGGTTTTTTAGAGTAGGGGTCATGCTGTCGCCACGAACTGGCATTAGGAAGGTGTTGTTTGAGCTAACACCGATTTATTATTACGGAAAATCATTTGAGGGCGGCCGAGTTCCCCCCGAACTCGACCTGTTCCAGACGCGCAAGCAAAGGCGTTTGGTTTCTGGCGTACTCATAAATTAACCAATTTCAGTTTGTTGTGTAAATAATCAATAGCTTGCCAATTGATAGGTAGGTCGTATTTCGCTATGCAAAAGCATAGAAATGAATGATGGCGAGAGTGAGGGCTGAACTCAGGCAAGGAGGCTGGCGTATGAAAGGGAAAGGGCTGACACAATATGAAATTTGGCTTTCTAGTTGATAATATCGTTAAATTTAAATTTTTAGGGATTTATAACTAGCTAGTGGAGTGTGCTAGTTTTAAGAGTTGGTCATCTTTTATTCTGGTGTTATACACTGCTTTTTATTTCTCTATTGGATTTAGTGTCTGAATTATTAAATCTGACGGGATAAATGATTGTTTAATGTTGATTTGGCAAGATCTTCAAGTATCCTTTATGTAAATAAAACGTTAAATATCGAAAGTTAATTAACAATCATTAAGGAGTCGATGATGTTACATGCTCACGAAAATACCCTACATATTACCCACCTCAGTAACCATGCGGTTGAGGAGTTGTCACCATCATTCTCTAAGCTACCAAGCACAGAGCATGCGGATGGCCAGTTCCGATTGAGAAGGTACTCAGTGGTTGAATTCAGTAATGGACAAGTCGTTGAGCTAGACAAACATAACTTTGTTCAGTCTGAAGACATTAATCACTTTCAAGGTGACGTTGTTCGTCAGTTTGAGCCGATTGAAGCACAAATCCTAAGCAGTGAAGGCATGCAAGAGATGTGTGAACTGTTTATTGAAACCAACGGGCTTGAAGACGGACAAGAAATCGAAATCCATCAAATCCGCATTGCCGCTATTTTTGAAGAAACTCAGGTTGCCCCAGAAGGTGTTCACCAAGATGGTTTTGACCACATCGCGATCATTGGTGTTACTCGTCACAACATCGTTGGTGGTGAAGTGATGCTGTATCAAGATAGCCACGAAGCACCATTCTTTAGAAAAGTGTTAGGCGATGGCGAAGTGGCAATGCTTGCTGACAGTAAGCTTTGGCACAATGCACAACCGATTCGTACCATAGACCACGGCGAGATGGGCTACATGGATGTGTTTGTATTAACGGCTAAGGATGCGCGCAATGTCCTTCACTCTTAATGATGTGCGCCAACAGTTTAGCGCGTTAGGCCAATATCATAATGGCAAGCCAGTCACTTTCTTTGATGGTCCGGGTGGATCTCAGGTGCCTGAGAATGTTTTAGCATCAATGACCGAATACCTAGGGCATTTCAATTCAAACCTAGGTGGGCACTATTTTTCTAGCCAAAAGACCACAAGTTTAATGCAGCAAGCGCGAGAAGCGGCGCAAGCACTGCTTAATGCTGAGTCTTCTGGCAACGTTGTGTTCGGTGCGAACATGACTTCGCTGACCTTCCAACTGAGCCGAGCGATCAGCCGCGATTGGAAAGAGGGCGATGAAGTTATTGTCACTGCGTTAGACCATTACTCGAATGTATCAAGCTGGCAGCAAGCCGCAGACGACAAAGGCGCGATTGTTCGTCAAGTTCGTGTAGATGAGTCGGATTGCAGCCTAGACATGGCACACTTTGAGTCTCTGTTAAATGAGAAGACCAAGCTTGTTGCGGTGACGTTTGCTTCGAACACCACAGGTTCGATTGTCGATATGGCGAAAGTTATCGAGCTTGCACATCAGCACGGTGCGCAGGTTTATGTGGATGCTGTGCATTATGCTCCTCATCACTTGATCGATGTTCAACAACTGAATTGCGATTTCTTAGCGTGCTCGGCTTATAAGTTCTTCGGCCCGCATGTGGGCATTGCTTACATTGCGCCTCAATGGCTGCATACGTTAAAGCCATACAAAGTAGAACCTGCCACTAACATTGGCCCAGGCCGTTTTGAGACAGGAACACAAAGCTTCGAAGGCCTAGCGGGTGTGATTGCAGCGGTTGATTACTTGGCACAGTTTGGTGAGCCAACAGATTCACTGCGTTCTCGTTTAGAGCAAAGCTACGCGCTTTATAACAAGCATGAAAGCCAGCTGAGTGAGTACTTCCTAAAACGGTTGGGTGATCTGGAAGGTGCAAAACTCTACGGTAAGACGGAGTTTGACTCGAATTTAAGAACGCCAACGTTTGCGATTACCTTTGAAAACCATTCTCCAGAGTTCATCGCCAAGAAGTTGGGTGAACATAATATCTGTGTGTGGAATGGTCACTTCTACGCATTAGGGCTGGTGAAGCAGTTGGGTATTGAAGAGCAGGGCGTGGTGCGTATTGGTTGTATGCATTACAACTCGATTGAAGAGATCGACTTGTTGTTCAATGTGCTTGAAGGGATCTTGCGAAGTAATTAGCAAGAAGTCACTAGCACTTAATAGCGACAGAATTAGAAAAGAGCATACTTCTCTCATGAATATTGAGGTGTAAGTATGCTCTTTTTGTTTGATTGAGCTTGTTTGTTCAACGGCAGTTATTCTATTAAGCTATTGATTTAAATAAGCGATTCATTTAACTAAGAAAGTTGTTTAACCAGAGATGCACCTACAGCGTGTGCGCTAGTCGGGTTCTGGCCTGTAATCACTCGCTCATCAACAATCACAAGCTCTTGCCAAGGTTGAACCTTGTTGAAACGCGCAGCGCTGCGAGCAAGAGACTCTTCCAGTAGGAACGGAATGTCGTTGATGGTGCCAAAGTCGATTTCTTCTTCGCGAGTAAAGCCAGTCACCGATTTAGAGCTTAGTAGCTTCTCGCCGTTGCTTAAAACAATCGGAAGCAGCGCCGCAGGGCCGTGACATACTGATGCAATCACACCGCCATCTTCATAATGCTTAGCCGCAATAGCAGCGAATTGCTCGTTGGTTGCTAGGTCTGAAAGCAAACCGAAACCACCTGGGTAGAAGATAGCATCGTAGCTTTCTGCATTAATTTGGTTTACAGGAATCGTATTGTTGATGCGGTTCTGGAAATCATCATCAGCCAAGATCTCAGCGTTTACTGAATCCCCTTCAATATCGGTCCCATACAACGGGCCTTTGCCACCCTTGATAGACGCGATGTCGTACTCAAAACCCGCAGCCAAGATCTCTTTCAAAGCATGAGTCAGTTCAGGCGCGTAAGTACCGTTCGCTTGATCTGTGTCGCCTAGTGTTGCGTGGTTAGTTACAGGTATTAGTATTTTTTTCATGATTCGTCCCTTAGAGCACGTTTGTTTGGTTTCAGCGTCGTTGTTTAGTCATCCGCGTTTTTAAGACAGACATCAGTGTTTCTAATAGAGATGCCGCTGTTTCGTTACCTGCAATACTAGTAGTAAACCATTTGAGTGATAATATACGAATAGGCAAAACATTATTGCTATATAGCAATAGTAAGATGTGAATTAGTCGAATGTGAATTCGTTAGACGTTAACAGGTGAAGTATGGATAGCTTTGAAGGGATTAATGAGTTTGTTGCGGTAGCCGAATGTCACGGATTTTCTGCAGCAGCAAAACAACTGGGTTGCAGTACCAGTCATGTAAGCCGCCAAGTTTCAAGGTTAGAAGAGAGAGTGGGTGTGGCACTGCTTGCTCGCTCTACACGAATCGTGAGCCTGACCGAATCGGGTCATACCTATTATCAGCAGTGTAGAGATTTGGTCATTGGGCTTCAGCAAGCGAACGAGCAAGTGACTTCTCAGCAGACTCAGCTTAGCGGTACTTTGCGTGTGAGTGCGGCAGGAGCCTTTGCAGAAAATCATGTCGCAGCGGCGCTGATGGAGTTTGCTAAAGATCATCCTGAGCTCACCATAGAAATGAATTTCAATACCAAGATGGTTAACTTCATCGAAGATGGCATCGATTTCGCGATTCGTTATGGTCGATTGGACGATTCAGGATTGGTGGCAAGAAAGCTCGTCGATCGCCCGATGGCGGCAGCAGCCAGTAAAGACTACATAGAGCAATTTGGTACGCCGACTCATCCAGAGCAGTTAAAAATGCACAGCTGTATTATCGCCAACAGTGATCAGTGGCTATTTGAGAAAGAGGGCAAGCCGTTAAATGCAGTTCGAGTACATGGGCGCTGGCGCAGCAACAATTCGAGTGCAGTACTGAAAGCATGTGAAGAGGGGCTTGGTGTTGTCTACCTACCCAAAAGCAGCTTCAATGGCGGTCTTAGTAATGGAAAACTGGTCCCGGTGCTTGAAGAGTATTGGGGAGCGGGAACCAGCAGTTGGGTCGTCTATCAAAACCGTCGTTTTTTACCCCAGAGAGCAAGATTGGCGATCGACTTCTTAGTCGCTTATTTTTCGGATTGGAATGAGTAACCGACGAGGTCTTAAGCGAACAGCCAACATGCTAGAAGTGAATAATGAACGGAATTGAAAAGAGTCGTGATTAGCGCTAGCTACCTACTTTAAGGTCGAAAACAGAAAAGCTAATTCTTACATAGATATACGTTATCTTTTTTTGTTTTTTGACGCGCGTAATAGGAATGAGAGACTTGTCTACTTTTGATAACTGGTGTTAGCGATTGAATTGTAGAGAAGCCCGCAACAGTACGATATACTAGATACCATATTAATGTCCCTAACGCGTGATAGATTCTGTGGAAGCGTTGGCAGGATGTGTTGTTATGCTCCAGTTTATGAAGTGTAGCTAGAGTGCGGAGTTGGCAATGTCTTCAATAAATTTCGAATCCACGTACAGTGTAATAACTATTCAAGATATGAATGTAGTGAGTGTTGACGCTAACTATGCTCGCATCTATGGATACCCATCGCCCGAAGAACTACTTTCTAATATCGATAGCTTTCTAGATCTAATCTCAGAAGATTATCATGTTCTCGCCTATCAAAATTACCTTGAAACGGTCAGTGGTCAACGCGACCCTCAGGTTCACACCTATACCAATGTTGATCGTAATGGCAGAGAGTTCACCGTGTTTTCTATCGACCATGTGACGGAGTGGCAGGGAAGACCTGCACTGCAAGTCACGGTGATCGATCTTTCCCCTGCGATTCAGCTGCAAAATGCGGTGCGTGAGCAAGATAAGATGTATCACGACATGATCATGCAATCTGGGCAGGGCATCTTGGTTCACCGAGATTTCAAGCCGCTGATGGTTAATCAATCTTGGGTCAACATGCAAGGCGCTGCTTCTATCGAGCAAGTATTAGAGTTGGACTCTATCCTTGAACTGGTACCAAAACAGAATGCCGATGGCATCAGCAAGCACTATCACGCGATCGTGTCGGGTGAGTTGTCAGGCACGAGTACCGTGGTTGAAAACATTGGCTTTGACGGCGTTCATCGGTTCTTCAATATTTACGACAATGCGATTACTTGGAAAGGTCAGCCAGCCGTTCAGGTTGTACTCGAAGATGTGACGCAAAAGGTGATGTTGGAAAAGCAGTTGGTTCACCAAGCGAACTACGATGAAATGACCGACTTACTTAACCGCAGAGCGATTTATGAGTGGTTGAGAGAGCACATGTCATCTAACAACTACCTTGTGTGTATGCTGCTAGATATCGATGATTTTAAGTCGATTAATGACACTTACGGTCATATGGTTGGTGATGAGGTCATTTGTGCTTTGGCTAATATTACCAAGCGCAATGCCGAGAAAGTCGGTGGGGTCGCAGGCCGTTGGGGTGGTGAAGAGTTCATTATATTTATCCCAAATGCGTCTCTTGAAACAGCACACGAGGTGTCAGAAGGGGTTCGCCAACAGTTCCATCAAGTCGAGTTCAAAATCGATGAACAGATTCGATTTAATTCGAGTGTCAGTATCGGAATCAGTGATAGTCGAGCCTGTGAAGACGGTGTCACAATTGATGCACTCGTGAATTTAACCGATCAGTCTCTCTATCGCGCGAAAGCCAAAGGTAAGAATTGTGTAGACGGAGATGTGGTTGCGCTTTAACGCTTATAACCATTATCCAATGGCGAATAGAATCGATAGCGAAAAATGCCCTCAAGTCATCACTTGAGGGCATTTTAGTTTTTGGCTATTCACTAAACGCTTCTCACTATAAGAAACGCCTCTAACTATAAGAAACGTTTAAGTTCTACAAGTTATGCAGACACTTCCACTTCGTAAGAACCAAATTTACGGATGTTAATCACACCAGTATCTAGGATTAGGTATTGGCCTTTAATGCCTTGAAGTACGCCTGTCACTTCAGGGTTCTTATCAAAGTTGTGCGATACAATCTTCACTGGATGTTGATCAACTGGGTAGCTCAGTGAAGTGATGTTTTCGCTCAGAATCTCGATTGCATCGTCACCAAACTTCGCTCTGATCTCTTGGATTTTATCCTCAACCAATGGCAACAGTTCTTTGGCTTTTTCTACCAACTCCATGTCGTCGCCGTCGCCTTTTAGCAGCGTGCGCCAGTTGGTTTTGTCAGCAATGTGCTTTGCTAATTCAACTTCGATCAGGCCAGAAATCTGACGTGTTTTTACCTTCAATATAGGCAAACCTTGAGTCGCGCCTTGGTCAATCCAACGGGTAGGGATTTGAGTATGACGAGTGATACCTACTTTTAGGCTTGATGTGTTCGATAGGTAAACGAAGTGATCAACCATGCAGTTCTCTTCGCCCCATTGAGGCTCACGACAAGTGCCTTCATCGTAATGGCACATCTCTGGTTTCATGATGCACATGTCGCAGCTTGCTAGCTTTTTCATGCACACAAAGCAGTGGCCTTGAGAGTAGCTTTTCTTAGTTTTCTTACCACACGAACAACAAAAAATATTGCCGGTATGGGTGAGGTTGATGGTTTTACCAATCAGAGGGTTTAGCTCTACAAACTCTTCACCTACAGGTAAACGGTAAGTAACCGCACCATCAAGGGAAGCACTCATTTTCTTGAGTGTTCCTTTTGCTAATAAAGACATGACATTACTCGTTGTATTTTGATTATTATTTCGTCCACTCGCTCGCCTTGTGAACAGGCGATACTGTTAACGATGATTTGCGATGAGTATAACAAATAGAGTCTGCATTTATACGCAATATTGCTCGATTATTGCGATGGATAATTGATGAGCAAACACTCGCTCAAAATTATGGTATGACATTTTGTTCAGGCGTGATATAACGTTTTTTAGTAAATTATTGGCATTAAGATCACTAATTTACCTAACTTATTTTCTATCGTGAAATCCCAACTATAGGGACCTTAAGCCGGAAGCTTAGACGTGAAGTGGATCCATAAAATAGTCATCTTTTTAGTTATCACGACGCTGGCGATTGTCCAGTATTACCGTGTGAGCGGAAATCGTGTGATAACGGCAATTACCCCTGATAAATATGAATTTATCGCGACCAGCGATCAAGTTGATAGGGGAGTCAGTACCTCCCAATTATCCTACGAAAATGGGCAGTATATTCTCGAGTGTGAACTTAAAGAGTCGGAATATCCTTGGCCTTATTGCGGCCTATCGATTCGTATCAACCGAGACATTACCGAAGGTCTTGATCTTTCCCAGTACCACACCTTTAGAGTGAACGTTGATTATCATGCGGAAGCTGACTCTAGCGGCCGTTTGAGAACCTATCTACGTAACTACAATCCTGCTTATTCGGTGCCTGATAACGAGTACACACATAAGTACAACGGGATGGAGTTTTCTCCAGGAATCGATGGTGGTGTGATTGAGATTCCGATCAAAAACCTGCAAGTGATGACATGGTGGCTGGCTGATAACGATATTGCGTTAGAGCATTCGGCCCCTGAGTTTTCGAATGTGAATATGGTTGAGTTTGCTACTGCGTCTGGGGCGAAACTCGGTCACCACAGAATCGTCATTCGCAGTATTGAGTTCGAAGGTTCGTATATCACCGCAGAAAGCTTGTTCATGATCCTACTGTTTGTGTGGGTGGGCACGGGCACCGTATTCTTGCTGTCAGAGTTAAACCGCTCAAGAAAACGTATGGTGATCGCAGAGAAAAGACATCACCACTTAAAGAACGTCAATCGCGCACTGAGAGAACAGAATTTTGAATTTTCAGAGATGGCCCATCGTGATGAGTTAACCGGAATACTAAACCGACACGCGATTCGTGATTGGTTGAAAATGCAGTCACAACACGTGAAGCAAGGACATGGCAAGCTGGGTATGTTGTATCTCGATATCGACTACTTCAAGAGCGTGAATGACAAGTACGGGCACCAAATGGGTGACCATATTCTACGTGAGTTCAGCATGGTGGTGGGCAGCTCGATCAGCGCTACCGACAAGTTGGTGAGATGGGGTGGTGAAGAGTTCATTGTTTTTTGCCCTGAGACTGATCTTGGCGAAGCACAAAGAAAGGCCGAGAAAATTCGACTTTTAGTCAGCCAGCACCTTTGGGTTCATGGCGATCCACTCACATGCAGTATTGGTGTTGCCGAGATGAAGCAAGAGCGAGTGACAGAGACTATTGCTCGCGCTGATGAAGCTTTATATCAAGCAAAGCATTCAGGTCGAAATCAGGTGATCTTGAGTCACTAATCTGAAAATTGTCTTGATTAGTTTATAAGCCACACGTGCATATGTGACGTGTGGCGTTTTTATGGCAGCTCGATGAGTTTACCCTCTAGAGCCTTTGTTGGTTTGCTTGGATAACGTATAAAAAATGATCTCACTGTTCTTTAAATGTCTGCTGGGTGCCGCGGCGGTTTTGTTGATTGCACTATTGTCGAAGAGTAAGAGTTTTTACATCTCTGGTTTAGTGCCGCTGTTTCCGACCTTTGCTCTGATTGCTCACTACATTGTTGGTACGGAACAAACCATGGTCGAGTTGCGCACCATAGCGTTGTTTGGACTGTTTTCGCTTGTGCCGTACGCCGCTTATCTTGGCGCAGTGTACGTGTTCAGTTATCGCTATAACTTGGTATCGACGCTCTCGTTAGCGACCTTAGTGTGGGTGTTGTGTGCTTCGATGTTGCTGCTAGGTTGGACGCGTTTAGTACCAAGCGCAATTTAATGCTGTTGTTCTGAAGTGCGATGAGTTGTTTATTTTAGCCAATAGCCAATAGCCAATAGCCAATAGCCAATAGCCAATAGCCAAAAACAAAAACAAAAACAAAAAAGGTGGCGCGGGGCCACCAAAAGGGAAAAGCGTTTGTTATTTTTATGTGCCCGTTCAGTGCTTGCTTACGCTGAACGGGCATTTTTGTATTGGTTGAACCGGGGGAAGTTCAACCAGTTTAGGGGGAGCATTCCTGTAAGCATGCGCTTATAGGACGTTAGTGTTTACCAGAAGATCCAAGCGAACAGAGTCAGAACTAGGATACAAACTAGGTTCAACACCATACCGATTCGCATCATCTCTTTCTGCTTGATGTGACCCGAGCCAAATACAATTGCGTTAGGTGGTGTCGCTACTGGCAGCATGAAGGCACAAGATGCAGCAACCGCAATCAGTGCAGACAAGATTACCGGAGACATACCCAGCGCTTCAGCAATAGTTGCAAATACAGGGACAAGCAATGCCGCACTCGCTGTGTTACTCGCAAATTCCGTTAGGAATACCACGAACGCTACCACGGCTAGAATCGTAAGCAGTACGCCAGCTGTTTCTAAAAATCCGCTTAGTGAGTGTGCTAGGAATACGCTGGTTCCTGTCGCTTTCAGAATGTTACTTAAACAGATACCACCACCGAACAGGATAAGAACACCCCAGTCCGTTGTCTTCTCAACGTCTTTCCATTCCACCGCTCTAGAAGCGCCAAGCAGTACAATTGCGCCAATCGCTACCAAGCTATCAAATTTAGAGAATCCGCCAATCATTGCGTTGATTGGTTTGCCGAATATCCAAAGCGTTACTGTTAAAAGGAAGATAGACAGTGTGATTTTCTTGCTGTTTGTCCACTCAACAGGTGCATGGTCTAGCTCGAACTTGTGGTCAAGCTTTGGTTTAGTCATCACGTAAAGAATAATCATCGCGATTGGCAGTAAGATCATTGAGATAGGTAGGCCAAGTGCCATCCACTCTGTGAAACTCAAGCCAACTTCTGCTGCTGCAATTGCGTTTGGTGGGCTACCAACCAAGGTTGCGATACCACCGATTGAAGCACAGTAAGCGATACCCAGTAGCACGAACACGTAGGTGTTGCGGTCTTCACTTTGGTCAACCTTGTTCATGATGCCAAGAACAAGAGGAAGCATCATTGCTGTGGTGGCTGTGTTTGAGATCCACATCGATAGACCTGCACTCACACCGAACAACATGCACACAGCGACCGACATTCTGCCTTTTGCTATCAGCAGTACTTTGTCAGCAATTGCTTTGTCTAGCTCTTGCTTGTTCAGTGCGGCTGCCAATGCAAAACCACCCATGAATAAGAAGATGATCGGGTTTGAAAAGTTAGCCAGCGCTGCGGGCGTGTTGAATACACCAAACAAGACAGCCAATAGGGGAACGAGCAAAGCGGTGATGCTGACGTGAATAGCTTCTGTTAACCATAGAATGGCAACGAACACGAGAATACTTAAACCTGTATTCACTTGCGCTTCGAATGGCAGGGTATTGAGCAAAACTGCAAATAGCGTGAAATTACCAATTAATATCATGCTGTTGCGGGTAAACAACCAGTGTTTCAGTGTAGTAACAAGTGCCGTCATAAGACGCTCCTTTTGTTTATCCTCGTTGTATTGGTGCACGACTTCATTGAGTTGTGCTTATTATTTTCGAGGTATATAGCTTGATGTAGGGTCAGACTTTGTTGGAAGAATGTTACTCAAGTTAATAAAGGAGTGTTGGTGTGTTTTTGCTTAACAATGGGGAAGTGTGAGGCAACAAATTCAAAATGTGTAGTTTTCTACACATCGGTCTCTGCTGGATCTGCAATCGGGCTTGTTGCAGGGTCTACAACAGGGTTTACAGTGGGGTCAGTGATAGGGTTTGGAATCGGAAATGATTCCGGTTTTGGACTCGGTTGAATCGGCTCTTTAGGTCCAAGGAACTTTGGCGTTGTCCCCATAATATACAGATCAAGGAATGCTTTGGTGCGCGCAAACACTTCACGCAAACGTATTGAGCTTCCCGAGTGATGAGTTGGTCCTGAAACGGCCAAACACTGCGCGTGAATATCGTAAGAATTGGCGATGAATAGCGCTCTTTCACAGTGGAACTTCTGGGTGATGATCAGAAAGTTATCGGTATCGAATATCTTTTTGGCGCGAACAATCGAGTCTAAGGTTCTGAAACCTGCGTAATCTAGATTGATGCGTTCTTCGGGGACGCCCGCTTTTAACAAGTCGCGTTTCATCGTCCACGGCTCATTGTAAGAGCGGTGAGCGTTATCGCCGCTCAGTAGAAATTGGTCCACTTTTTCACGATCGAACAGCTCAATCGCGGCTTCGATTCGGTGCTTATAATAGTCGTTGAGTGTTCGACCCAAATATTTGCTCGTGCCAAGCACAACGGCGACCTCAAGCTCGGGTACTTCATCTATATCGTAGATGATGCGATCTTCCGCTTGCCATGAAACCCAATAATCGATCGCAATAACCGCAGCGCTGCCTACTAAGAACACGAGGAAAGCGCCAAACAGAAAACCTTGCAGTTTTTTGTAAGCTTTTTTTATGTAGCTACGGATAATGTGAGAATCAAATTTCACTCTCGGTATGGTCCTTTCACTGAGCATTAATTTTTGAGTGCTCGATAATACCAAATAAAAATGAGAAAAATCAGTTAAAAAGACAAGACAGTGTAAAGAAAAAAGCCCCTGCAATTGCAGAGGCTCTTAGAAGAGGAGTTAACGCTCTTTATTTAGAATGCCGTGCGCTTGTAGCGACGGTAAACTGGCTGCCAGAAGTGCTGGTCAATTGCTTGTTGCAGTGCATCTTCAGTGATCTCTAGAGCAACGCCCTGTTCAATCGCCTTTTTACCTACAGCAAGAGCAATCTTCTTAGATACCGTGTGGATCTCTTCCAATGGTGGAAGTAGAGCGCCTGTGCCATTGATTGCTAGTGGAGAACACGTTGCAAGTGCACGGCTTGATTCCATTAGCATTTCGTCAGTGATGCGTGAAGCATTCACAGCCAATACACCAAGGCCAATACCTGGGAAGATGTAGCTGTTGTTACACTGAGCGATTGGGTAAGTTGTTCCGTTGTGAACGACTGGCTCAAATGGACTACCTGTCGCAACAAGTGCTTGGCCATCAGTCCAACGAATAATGTCGTTTGGCGTTGCTTCAACACGGCTTGTTGGGTTCGACAGTGGGAACACGATAGGGCGTTCACAGTGTAGGTTCATCTCTTTGATGACTTCTTTGCTGAATAGACCTGGAGCACCAGATACACCAACCAATACGGTTGGTTTCGCGTGGCGAACAACGTCTAGTAGAGAGAAACCAGTGCCGTCGCTTTCCCAGTCTTTGGTGTTTTCGTTGGTTTGAACCAGACGCTGTTGGAAATCAAGCAGGTTTTGCATGCCTTCTTGTAGCAGACCCCAACGGTCAACCATGTAAACTTGAGAGCGAGCTTGTGCATCGCTGATACCTTCAGACACCATTTGAGCAATGATCGCTTCAGCAATACCACAACCTGCAGAACCCGCACCTAAGAAGGTAATACGCTGATCTGACAGTTTGCTGTTTGCTGCTTTACATGCTGCAAGTAGAGAACCAACCGTTACGGCTGCTGTGCCTTGGATGTCATCGTTGAAACAACAGATGCGATCTTTGTAGCGCTCAAGCAGTGGCATTGCGTTCTTTTGTGCGAAATCTTCGAACTGAACTAATGCATCAGGCCAACGGCGTTGAACTGCTTGGATGAACTCTTCAACGAATGCATCGTAGTCAGCACCCGTAATACGAGGGTGACGCCAGCCCATGTACATTGGGTCAGCAAGACGTTGAGGGTTGTTAGTACCCACATCGAGCACGATTGGTAGCATGTAAGCTGGGCTGATACCGCCACAAGCTGTGTAAAGTGCTAGCTTACCAATTGGAATACCCATACCACCGATGCCTTGGTCTCCCAAACCAAGAATACGCTCACCATCCGTAACCACGATAACTTTAACGTTGTGGTTTGTCGCATTATTCAGTAGGTCATCGATACGATCGCGGTTTGGGTATGAGATAAACAGACCACGGCCACGACGGTAAATATTTGAGAAGTTCTCACATGCTGCGCCAACTGTTGGCGTGTAAATGATAGGCATCATTTCAGAGATGTGGTTTTGAACTAAACGATAAAAAAGCGTTTCATTAGTGTCTTGGATGTTACGAAGGTAGATATGCTTATCCATATCACTTTCGAAGTTACAATATTGTTTGTATGCACGTCCTACTTGCTCTTGGATTGTTTCGGTTGTTTCCGGTAACAAACCTTCAAGGTTGAAAGAACTGCGCTCTTCAGCAGAGAATGCGCTGCCTTTGTTTAGAAGAGGTGTACTTAGTAGAGCAGGACCAGCATAAGGGATATATAGAGGGCGTTTATCGTTGTTCATTGGATGCCTAATATGGGAGAAAGGGTAACTGAAAAATGATAACGGTTTAGTTATTCAATTGTAAATAGTTTCTCCGCGATCTGAGCAAACAAAATGATATTCTTACCTCTGTCCCACACTTATCGAATTTCAACACGATAATTCGTTATACTTTGCTCACACTTTTTCGCGACTCGCCATTTTATGCCATTACTTCCCATCGATGCTTATCAAAACGTATTCCACGAACAAATCGTTAATTCTCACCTTGTCGTAGAGGCGGAAACCGGATCGGGTAAATCAACGCGCCTGCCACTTTGGGCCTCTCAACATGGGCGAGTTTTAGTGGTGGAGCCAAGACGCATCGCGTGTACATCACTGGCTAAATATCTCGCGCAGCAATCAGGCGAGAAGTTGGGTAGCAAAGTGGGCTATGCGATTAAGCTTGAGTCGGAATACAACGAGCAAACTAACGTTGTTTTTGTGACGCCCGGTATCGCGCTGCGTTGGTTATCAGAAGATGGACTCGCTAGTTTTGATGTGATCGTGGTGGATGAATTTCACGAGAGGCGCTGGGACATTGATCTGCTGGTGGCGATTCTGAAACAAAAAGCGAGTCATCGTTTGGTGATCACTTCAGCAACCATTGAGGGTGAGCGCCTTGCTCAGTATTTGGATGCCAATCGAATAAGCTGTGAAGGGCGAACTTATCAAGTTGAGATTGCAAACCGAGCGAACGAATCCAGAACACTGCCTGATAGTCGACATCTAGAGCAGCGCATTGCGGAGGAAGTGAATCGTCAGTTGATCGCTTCTTCTGGCGATATGTTGGTTTTTCTGCCGGGTAAAAAAGAGATCGTGCAATGCGAACAAGCCTTAGCGAAAAATCCAGATATCCAAGTCGTTAAATTGCATGCGTCAGTCGGTGATAAAGAGCGAGATCTAGCGTTATCGGGTCGGAATATCAATACTGAAAGTAATGGCCAGAGAAAGGTCATCCTTGCGACCAACGTTGCAGAAACCTCATTAACCATTCCTGACATTGGCGTGGTGATAGATTCCGGATTAGAGAGACGCACCGTTCAGCGTAATGGCAGAACCACACTGATGCTTAAATCCATATCAAGAGCGAGTGCCAAACAGCGAGCTGGCCGCGCGGGTAGGGTAATGGACGGCGTTTGCGTGCGTCTATATGGTGAGCATGCGGCGTTAGAGTTAGTCACACCGCCTGAATTGCAGCGTGAAGAACTGACCGAGCCTATGTTGGCCGCGGCATGTTGTGGTGCTTCGCTTGAGAGCTTGCCCTTCCTCGATCCTATTCCAGAGAAATCACTAAACAGTGCAACTCAAACCTTGCTGACGATGGAAGCGATTAACTCCGACCACAAAATTACCGAGCATGGCAAAAAGCTGTATCCGTTGCCGATTGATGCTTTGTATGCCGATATTGTTACTCGAATCAAAACCAAAGCATTAAAAGAGGCGATGGTCGATCTCACTGCGGCGTTGTCCGTTCCTGCTCGCTTGTATCAGTTACCAAACAATGCAGAACATCTTGAAGCGCTCGCGCAACAAGAGAAGGAAGGGTGTGATTTAAGCCTGTTGATTCAGATTGTGCGTGGTCGCGAATATCCGCATTTAGACATCGACCAACAGGCACTGAATGAAGCACAAGGACTGGCTAAGCAAATGCGGGAGGTATTTGAACTTCCTCAACTAGAAGTCGCGTCACGTTTCCAACGCATTGAACTGCTCAAGACTATTGTGAATCTGCATCCTGAACTGGTGTTTGTGCGCCGACTTAAAAGGAAAGAAGCCTTCGCTAATGGAGTGTTAGAGGTGGTACTTGGTCGTCAGAACCGTTTCCCAGACAATGCACAAGCGATGTTGGTGCTGGATACTCACAGCTTGCCGGGAAGAGGTGTTAAGCAGACACTAACCTTAGCGACAGTCACGGCACCCATTCCTCTTGAGCTTATCATTGATGCTGAACTAGGAGAGTGGGAGCAAGGCGAAACAGTAGTAAATGACGATGGCGTTTTTACCGAGATGGCGTTGGTGTACGCAGCCCGTACGATTACGACCAAGCTCGTCGCGGCTGAAGGGCAACTATCCTTAAAGCCTATCGTCGACCTCGTGTTAAATGGAGACCAACTTCCCGGTTTTGCAAAGGCTCGCACTCAAGAAATCAAACACTGGCAGCTGTATGTGAAACTTGGTCTCGATGAACAAACTCAATACACACCAGAAATTGAGAACATTAACTTTGAGCTATGGTTTACAGAGCAGCTTGAAGTGTTGGGTGTTACTGATGTCAGCGAGTTGGAAATGTTCGACCATGCAGACATACCGTTCGATGGCATTCCAACTTGGCTCTATTCAGAGTTTTCGGAAAAATACCCGTTTGCATTGAGCCTTGCCGACTTGCAACTCGATGTCGAATACTTGCCCGCAAAAAAGCTGATTTACGTCCATTATCAGTCGGGTAGCCGAAAGTTATCGCCAAAACGTTGGGAGCTACCGACATGGTCTGGTTGGCGTATTCAGTACAAAAAAGCGAGCCGAATAATTGATATCAAATAGATGGATAAGTTTTATCTCTAAAATATTAATCAAATAGGTGCATATATGATTTTTCAGTGCTTATTTTGTTACAAGTTTGATTTTTATATGCCTTTTTAACCAATCAAAAGGTCATAAAAGACTATTCTTCTATATCCTATTGCTATAAAGAAAGAGTTGATAGATATTGAGTATATTGTGTTGCCAAAGTGTCGGGGGACATCATGGATAAACAGGAAGAGACGCGTGTAGAGTTCGATTACACAACATTTCTTGGCGCCTCATGCAGTAAAAAATGGACTTTTCTGGAAGCACTCACCACAATTGCGCCAGTGTTCAGTACCGTCTGGCGAGATAGCATTAAAGAGCTAGCAAGCCCTGAAGATCGTTTATGGCAGATGGCATTGAAATCAATGTCGACGCGTAAAAGTGATGAGTCGAATATTGTGACCTTACTCAAGCTCGCGAAGCTGGAAGGGATCAATGAGCTCAAAGTGGTGATGCCATATTCTCTTGAAGAAGAGCAGATCGAGTATATTGAATCGCGCAGTCATTTAGTGATTGCGGGTAATTCTGGAGAAGAGTTCACGATTAGGCTGTAACTTCAGTTCGCCTATAATCTCTCTCAGGAATAGTAAAACGCACACGTAAAAAGGGCCTCAAATATTGAGGCCCTTTTAGTATCTGAAACTTGTGTCTACGAGCTTATTAGCTTTCTAGCTTTCTAGCTTTTTACTTTGAGATAAAGAAGCAATTAAGCGACTAGTCGATTAGACCATAGTCAGCGCGCAGTACATCGATGATCTCTTGCTTAGGATTTTCGCTCAGTACGATCTCCGCACCTGTGATTTTCGCTGCGATATCAAGGTAAGTACGAGACAAAGACATTAGCGAATCCAGTGGAAGTTCATTGTCACGAGCTAGTGCTTCACGCTCTGGCATACGTTCTTTGTTCAAAAGAATGTCGGCATCAGGGAAGTAGTTAAGCAAGAACTGACGGAAGCCTTCTTTTGAATTCTCAACGATGTTGCCGCTGTTGTATTCCTGAGTATCCCAAATGCGAGATGAATCTGGAGTACCGACTTCGTCCATGTAGATAAGCTTTTCTTTGCCTTGAGCATCGTTGACGTAGCCAAACTCAAATTTGGTATCAACAAAGGTTTGGTCTACTTTTGCTAGCGCTTGGCTGATTACGTTGAAGCCTTCTTTAAGAAGTTTTTCGTAATGCGCGATGTCGCTTGCTTGAGTAAAGTTGAATGCTGCAAAGTTATCTTCGATGTTGTTACGAGTGATGTTTACATCGTCAGCTTCTGGAACGCCAGGAATACCTTTCAGAATTCCTTTTGTTGAAGGCGTGATCAGTAGCTCAGGCAACTTCTTGTCTTTCTCAAGGCCTTCAGGCATCTCGATACCACAGAACTCACGTTCGCCGTTTGCGTATGCACGCCACATTGAACCTGTGATGTATTGACGACAAATCGCTTCGATCATGACTGGGCGAGCTTTTTGTACAATCCATACGAACGGGTGAGGGATATCAAGAATATGACTGTCAGCAAGTCCGTTGTCTTTAAACAATTTGAACCAGTGGTTAGAGATAGCATTCAGAGCCGCTCCCTTACCTGGAACACCTTTAAGATTTCCTTCACCACGCCAGATACAATCAAATGCAGAGATACGGTCACTGATCACCATGATTGCTAAAGGCGCATCTGGTGCTACATCGTAGCCTTTCTCTTTAATTAGTCGTTGGCTATCTTCTTCAGTTAACCAGTAGACCGAACGAACCTTGCCACTATGGACAGGTTTATCAGTACGGATTGGTAGGTCATCATTTACGGCAAGAACTTGATCAGCAAGGCTCATTTAGACATTCCTATCTTTTATCAAACGTCATACAGAGAAGTGCGGTGTGCACATGATTAGACGGGCATTATACCCAATCTACTATTTGCTTCCAGAGAAAAAGCAAACGATTGCTAAATCTATTGTTTAAATAAAAACCCCCGCCTAACAATCCGCTAAAAAATTGGCGAATTGTAGGGCAGGGGAAGGCAGTATGTTTGGACTGTGTTTTGGCGAATTGTTTGTTAAGTTAACTTTGTTAGCTAAAAGATTAAGCTATGTTTGTGGACCATGTTTTTGAGCCAAAATGTTATTAAGCCAACATGTTATTAAGCAAGGTGGCTTAGTGAATACGCTCTGAATTCGCATCCATAAAGAAGACTTCACATTGAAAGCGTAACCCTAATGTTCTTAGGTACTGTTGACTGAACTGATCAATCGATGCACTTGCAACAATCGCACTCGCATTCTTAGAACGGATGGCTTTCTCGACAGTCTCTACTTCGGTCATTTGATGAGAGGCTTTCATGTGAATAACACGGTCGCAGCAAACATTATGTTGCTTAAGCTGTTTAGCCGATGGTCTTGGTGTTTGAGCCGTAAACAGTAACCACTGATGTTGATTGGACAGCAACGCCATTCTTGCAAACAACGCTTCCTCGTTTGAATTTTTGCTTTTACGAGAAACTGATGTAAATGCGCAGTGAACTAGCGGGCTAGAGTGTTGTGCTTTAACGTGTGCTTGAATCATTTTGCTGTCCTTATATACATGCTGTATGTGTATACAGTAGTTTTAGTTGCTTATAAGATCAAGCGTTTTTTGCGGGATTATTGGACGATTTCGTTTGGAATTATGGATGAAAAACAATTAAACCATTGAAATCGTTCGATAAATTAAATTTGAATGAATTTGCTGTTTTGTCTCATAAGTTGAAAAAATGTGAGCTTTATACAGGTGTATACAGTGGTTTTGACAGAAAAGTACTGTATACACCTGTATAGAAGAGAGAAGAGAGAAGAGAGAAGAGAGAAGAGAGAAGAGAGAAGAGAGAAGATCTAAAATCGCAGGCACAAAAAAAGCGCCTTAGGCGCTTTCTTATATTTCACGGTGTTGCTTATCTCAATGTCGCTTGGGAGAGTTTTGCTCTCATTTCCATTTCACCAATATTGAACTGGCGAACATCAATGGTTGCAATATCATTGCACTCTTTACATGCATGATGACACTTACCATCTAGGTAGTCGTGCTTTTTAACTAGGCTTGGCTTTTTGCACCAATCACAAACGCCTTCTATTGTGAACATATTCTCTCCTCACCTGTTTAAGTCAGGTGTATTTTCGGCGCAAATTATGACACAAGTAAGACCTATTAGTTAATAGTTTGTTACCCGTTTTTGAGAGGGGGATCGATTGCAACACCAATAAAATCGATATCTTTGAGATCTTGAAAAATGAAGATGTGTGTTTGTTTACGATTTTGTAACATTTTGTAAAATGGTTTTTAGCGCATTGTTCAAACGTTTCATTTCTTCGTCACATCCGTGACCATCTGGATGGTAGATCTTTGATAGCTGTTTGTATCGGATCTTGATGCTTTTTTGGTCAGGGATTGAGCTAGGTGTGTAGCCAAATAGCGCGCAAGCCACTTGCAAATTACTTAGACCTTTGCTGTTTTTCTGCTTCTTCAACTCGTGAAACATAGTGTGCAGCTGACGTTTTTGCTGCTTAATCGTCAGGTCCTTCGAGCTAAGCTGCGCTTCCAGTGATTGTTGTTGCTGTCGTGAATCACCCGACTCTAGAGCTTGTCTTTTTCTTGAGATAACGAGAGTCGCAATAATGCTGATAATTGAAATCAACACCGCCAAGGCTGTGCCAATCAGATAGTCAGAGCTAGTTAGGTTAGAACTGGAGAGGTTAGAGCGTGATGCTTGGTTAGATTGTACGTGCTGAGATAACCCCTGACTGGTGTCTATTTCAGAGTCGATGCTGTCATCGAGCTGTTCAATTGAAGAGATCTGTTTTGCACGTTGCTGGTTGAATTGCGCTTCTAGAACACGGTTGTAGCCATCTTCTGCATTCGGGTTGTTTTTTAAGGCTGCTTCATACCATAGCTGCGCTTTATCTAATGGTTGAAGGAGCTCCTTATCAAGTGAGGTTTCGTAGAGCTTTGCGACCTGGATAGGCGCGCGCTGGTTACCTTGCAACGCTGCTTTAATAAACCACTCCAAAGCAAGCTTGTTACTTTGTTCAACACCTTTTCCTGCCAAGTGCCATTCACCCAGTCTAAATTGCGCGTTTGGGTTGCCGTTTTCTGCCGACTGCGTGTACCAATACAATGCATCACTGGTGCTAACAGGAACGTCGATACCCGATTCATAAGCTTGAGCTAACTGGTATTGAGAAACTGGATCTTGAGGTTGTGATTCTAGTGAAAATTCATCACTGCTTGCTGCGTGCACGAAACGTGTGGTGGACAGCTGTATCGTGGAAAAGATGAGGGCTAGAAATAGAGCTCTAAGAAGTGATGATGACAGAATGTTGGATAGGATCAGCAAAAGATAAGTCTCGTAAAAAGCCCAGAATCGATATGTCAGTATGAATACGCTTTATGGTTGTTGGTTATTATTATCACGTTAAATGAGTAACATAACTGATAAACAACTATATAGAGGTTAATTCAATAGATAAAGATGGACTGGGCTTTAATCGTGCTACTTAAGCGGCAAGATTTGAATTTCTACGCGACGGTTACAAGCACGACCTTGAGAGGTGTTGTTGTCACATAGAGGGTAACGCTCACCGTTACCACGAGCAATGGCACGACCTGCAGCAACGTCTTGAGAGATCAAGAATGCACGAACAGATTCAGCACGACGCTCAGAAAGGATTTGGTTTGTCGATTCGCTGCCAGTGCTGTCAGTGTGACCTTCAATCACTAGGCTAGTGTCTGGGTATTCAACGAGGATACGAGCAACGCCGCGAAGTGTGTTGTGAATGCTTGATTCTAAAGCGTAAGAGCCAGAATCAAAACCGATGCCGTTTTCTAGGCGAAGTAGAAGTTGGTTTTCGCCGACACGTTCAACTTGAACGCCTGAATTCATTAGCTCTTCACGAAGGGCAGCTTCTTGTCGATCAAAGTAGTAACCAATACCACCACCAACAGCCGCACCACCTGCTGCACCGATAAGTGCACGTTTACCACGGTCTTTAGAGTCACCAGTTGCAGCACCAGCAACGGCACCAGCGAGTGCACCAATTAGAGCGCCTTGAGTTGCAGAGTTAGTCTCAGATTCGCCAGTTGTCGCGTTTTGGCGTTGAGTTGCCTGACAACCCGTTAAAGCGATAGTAAGCGCTAGGGCTAGTGTGATTTTTTTCAACGTATTTTCTCCATCATGTACTTCTGTCAAACGAATGAATCCGAGTGACAAACATAGTCCTGTAAATCTTATTGATGGTTTTTATCAATACGTCGAAGTAATGTAAAGTGGCTCTATGATTTAGTTATCTTTTTAGCTGCCTGGGTACCGCCAACTGGTCGATTAACAGACAATTTACGACCTTTCTTCAAACCAACTTCATAATCGGCGGTGAGGTTTTTCATCGCTTCTCTCAGTTGCTGCTTGAACGTTTCACGGTCGATATTTTTGAATTCTTTATCAATGTAGTTATTGATCTTGTTGTTTGATTCGTCGTCTGGGGTAATGGTTGGTAGCTTTTCAAGCGCACCTTCAACCCAGCCTGAAACAAACGAGTTCACGCGGCGTGTCACTTCTAATGACCCTGTGCCAGAGCCAGCAAAGCTATTTCTGAATTGGCCGGTGTGTTCATTCAGTTCACGATAAATGATATCGAAAGCGAAGGCTGCGAAGATCGCGCGGTCGGCTTCACCAATGAACTCAACACGCTTGAGGCCTTTGTGATTCAGCAAGACTGCTTCTACGCCAAATTTGGTGTTGATACCGCGAATAACACGCAGCAGTGTAGAACTGATATTTGCAGGTAACAGGTGACTGGACTGAGTTTTCCCCATCTTGATAAATTCAATATCGTCTTTTTCGAGACCATATTTCAGCATCAAGTTATGCGCCATTTTTATCGCATTGGCAGCTTCATTGACGTTCGCAGAATTTCCAAGCTCAAGACACTTGGCAATTTTCTTTAGGGCTTTTTTCTTATCCATCGACAATTTAATCAGTACCGCAAATTTTTAAAAGTCCAACATTTTACATGTTTTCGCGGGTAACAGAAAGGCAAAACTGGTTTGATGAACAAGTGAGGTGGTGAACATTGAACTGCATGAGCCCAGTTGGCGACAAAAACAAAAACGCCATCAAGCGTATTGATGGCGTTAGTGACACGATTTTCCTGATTAACTAGAGTATTAGTAATCTAGATACCCAGTTCATCGAGTAGATCTGCTGCAGAATCATTGCCTGAGCTTTGAACTGGCTTGTTCGCTTCTTGCATTTTTTTCTGAGTCGCCTCAAGAATGCTATCTGGACATTCGTCTTCTGCGATTTCAAATTCTTCCAATTGAATGAATTCGGTCTTATCCATCGCAAGCTCAAGGTAGAAAATGTTGTTATTAGCGGTAGAGAAGGTCACACGACGAGCTTGTGGACGATCGAGATTAGTATCAACAGAAAGGTTAACTTGCTTGTTCAGAGCCAGCATTTTCGGTTGGTTTTGTGTGATGTTGGTTTGCAGCTCTTTGCGGATTTTATTAGTGAAATCGCCAACCAATTGGTTCATCAGCTCACCTAATACATCGCCCACTTCGTCTGAAGTATGAAGCACAGCGAGCTCGTTTTCAGGCATGCCCATATTGCGCATGTAATTGGTGTAGATCTCTAGCGCTGCTTTGGACGTAAAATTGATAACAACAAGACCAGAAAAGCCGCCGTCAAACAGAACGAAGCAACCAAAATCTGGCTTTAGGCTTGTCTTGTTGATCTTTTGAACCATGGCTGAATAGGACACCTGAGAAGCCGTCGCTGAAGTCAGTACGCTTGAGACTGATTGGCATAGTTTAAGAAGGATATCTTCAGTTGTGACTGTTTTGTTTTTTTTCATTGTGATGTGCTCGTGGAGATGTCTTAAACAAAATGTTATTCAGTATATTGCTACTGAATTAAGACGAAAGTGACTATTTCTCCATTCTTGCACTGAGATTCTGATTTGATCACCTTTTTATATGATCTTAATAGTAGTAAAGTGACGAAATTCAAAGAAAATTATTAAAAATCTCAGATAACCCAATGCTGATAGGATCAGCGAAGTAGGGGCAGGAAGCAAATGTTACCAAGACTTCAACTCAATGCTGATGTCGATCCAGTTGTCGTACGCTTTTTAGATGAACTAAAAACAGCGGGCTTTACTGGCGACATTGAATCTCAATATTCTAGCCGTTTGGCTGTGGCGACTGATAACAGTGTCTATCAGCAATTGCCGCAGGCGGTCATCCTTCCTAAAACAACGCAAGATGTTGTGCTTATCGGTAAAGTGGTTTCTAAATCCGCTTACGAACGCGTGACTTTTTCCCCTCGTGGCGGCGGTACCGGAACCAACGGACAATCTTTAACAAAAGGTGTCGTGGTTGACCTGTCGCGATACATGAATAAGGTTCTTGAGATTAACGAGAAAGAAGGCTGGGTAAGAGTTCAGTCTGGTGTCGTTAAAGATCAATTGAACGACGCTGTTCGCCCTTATGGTTACTTTTTCTCTCCAGACCTTTCTACCAGTAACCGAGCAACCTTGGGTGGTATGATAAATACCGATGCTTCGGGTCAAGGGTCATTGAAGTACGGTAAAACCTCAGACCATGTATTGTCGCTGCAAGCGGTGTTCGCAGATGGTTCATGTCTAGAATCTGATTTATCACACGGCTTACCTGTTGAGGGTGAATTGGCTCACCATGCACTTGCGGTGACTGAGGCGGTTTGTCGAGACAAGCGCGCTCAAATCTTAGATAAATTCCCTCCGCTGAATCGCTTCTTAACAGGCTACGACCTAAAGAATGCGATAAGCGAACAAGACGATAGCTTTGACCTGACTCGCGTTCTATGTGGCGCTGAAGGTTCGTTAGCATTCATCACGGAAGCAAAGTTAAACCTAACCAAGATTCCAAAAGCGCGCACACTGGTTAACGTGAAATACAACACGTTTGATTCTGCGTTGCGTAATGCGCCGTTCATGGTGGAAGCGAAAGCACTGTCTGTTGAAACGGTGGATTCAAGAGTACTGAACCTAGCGAAGCAAGACATTGTTTGGCACACCGTGAGTGACCTGCTGACTGATGTTCCGAACAAAGAGATGCTTGGCATCAACATGGTTGAGTTTGCAGGCCAAGATGAAGCAGAAGTTGAACAGCAAGTTCAAGCGCTGACTGCACGCCTTGAAACCATGGTTGAAAGCGAAGAAGCCGGGGTGATTGGTTTCCAAGTGTGTAGCGACTTGGCGAGCATTGGCCGAATCTACAATATGCGTAAGAAAGCGGTGGGTCTGTTAGGTGCGGCGAAAGGCCGAGCTAAGCCCGTCGCTTTTGCTGAAGATACTTGTGTACCACCAGAAAACCTCGCGGATTTCATCTCTGAATTTAGAGTGTTGCTCGATTCAAAAGAGTTGAACTACGGCATGTTTGGTCACGTGGATGCGGGCGTATTACACGTTCGTCCGGCATTGGATCTGTGTGACCCGATGCAAGAAGCATTGATGCATGAAGTCTCTGATGAAGTGGTTAAGCTGGTGGCGAAATACGGCGGCTTGATGTGGGGTGAACACGGTAAAGGCTTCCGTTCTGAGTATGGTCCTGACTTCTTTGGTGAAGAGCTGTTTACCGAATTAAGACGTGTTAAAGCAGCATTCGACCCGCACAACAAGATGAACCCAGGCAAAATCTGTACGCCTTTAGAAAGCGATGCTGAGTTGGTGAAAGTCACCGATACTAAGCGTGGTTTCTATGACCGTCAGATCGACGTACAAGTTCGTGATAGCTTCAAGCAAGCGATGGAATGTAATGGTAACGGCTTGTGTTTCAACTACGATACTAGCTCGCCAATGTGTCCTTCAATGAAAGTTACGGCTGACAGACGTCATTCACCAAAAGGCCGCGCAGGCTTGGTAAGAGAGTGGTTGCGTCAACTGACTGAACAAGGCGTTGATATTCTTGACCTTGAGCAAGAAGCGTTGAAAGACAATACACCCGTTAAGACTATGATTGAGCGTGTTCGTAACACGATGAACAAACGCCACGAATACGATTTCTCACATGAAGTTCATGAAGCGATGAACGGTTGTTTGGCGTGTAAAGCGTGTGCGAGTCAATGCCCGATCAAAGTCGATGTACCAAGTTTCCGCTCACGATTCTTAAACATCTATTACTCGCGTTACCAACGCCCAGCAAAAGACTATTTAGTCGCCAACATTGAAACCATGCTGCCGCTGATGGCGAAAGCGCCAAAAGTAGTGAACGCTGTATTAGGTCAAAAGTGGATCCAAACGGCGACAGCTAAAACGGTCGGTTATGTTGATGCACCGCTGATGTCGGTGCCTACGCTAAAAAATCGTCTAGCAAGTAAAGAGTTGCAATTCTTCGACTTACAGTATTTAGAAGGCTTGTCTTCTGAACAGAAGAAACAGCATGTGCTGATCGTTCAGGACCCGTTTACCAGCTTCTATGATGCAGAGGTGATTGAAGACTTCGTCACTCTGGCTCAAAAGCTGGGCAAAACACCGGTACTGCTGCCGTTCAAACCGAATGGTAAAGCGCTACACATCAAGGGTTTCTTAAATCGATTTGCACGTGAGGCGAAATCGACTTCGGATTTCTTGTCGATGGTGGCGGATATCGGTATTCCTTTGGTCGGTGTTGATCCTGCTCTTGTGCTTTGTTATCGCGATGAATACGTCGAGATCTTAGGTGACAAGCGCGGCGACTTTGATGTGCTTACCGTGCATGAATGGTTAATGCCATCACTAGGTGAGTTCGAAGCACGTTCAGCAAGTGAAGATATGTGGTACTTGTTTGCTCACTGTACTGAGAAAACCAAAATGCCGAACGCTGAAAAAGAGTGGGGCACTATCTTCAAACACTTTGGTGCGGCGTTAACCAGCGTTCCTGTCGGCTGTTGTGGTATGGCGGGTACTTTCGGCCACGAAGTCGATAAGCTGCAAATGTCGAAAGACATATACGGTTTAAGCTGGAAGCCTCAAATGCAGGACTTACCAAAAGATCGTTGTTTGGTGACGGGTTATTCTTGCCGCAGCCAAGTGAAGCGTTTTGAAGGTGAGAAGCTTGCTCACCCATTACAGGCGCTAGCAAAAATTCTCTAATACATTTAGCCCAGCAATTGCTGGGCTTTTTTCTAAACTAACAAAGGAATGTTAATAAGGAAAAGTATGAAATTTCTAGAATTAAAAGTACCACCAGTTGCACTGTTCATTATTGTATTCGTAGCATCATACTTCTGCGCTCAACAGTTGAGCCAAGGGACACTGGCATTGCCTTATGGAATGATTGTGTTAGGAATCGGAGTCACATTGAGTGGTGTGATCGGAATATCCGGCATATTGGAATTTCGAAAACAGAAAACCACCGTTAACCCGATCAAAGTAGAAACCGCTTCAGCCGTCGTGGACAGTGGAATTTTTGGCTACACGCGAAACCCAATGTACTTAGGGCTATTCATCCTACTGTTTTGCTTTGGCTACTTCTTCCAGAATATCTTCAGTGTACTACTTAGCTTTGGCTTCGTAATCTACATGAATTACTTCCAAATCAAACCCGAAGAGCGAGCACTAGAACAATTATTCGGTGCGGAATATGTTGATTACAAACAAAAGGTTAGGCGCTGGATTTAGTGATGATTTGAGAGCAGGCTTTAATGGCTTAATGGCTTAATGGCTTAATGGCTTAATGGCTTAATGGCTTAATGGCTTAGTAATCAAAATAAAAAAGCCCAGCTTGAGATTATCAAGCTGGGCTTTATTGATCTTGTTCTAGAGCTGATTAAGCAGCGGCTGCGAACTGAGCTAGAAACATCTCTTTGCGCTCGTTGAAGCGGTTTACTAGGTCGTCTACAGAAGCTTGGTCGTATGGCTTAAGGCCACTTGCTACCATGCGCTTCACGCCTTTACCTACTACTTCACCATCTTCTTTGAAATCGAAGTTCAGAGTCACGATGCCGCGCTTACCTTCAACATCAAAAGTCGCGCCAGAGAATTCAACTTCTGGGTGAGACAGGTCTAGGCGAGTAAATTCAACTTCCATGCTCTCGTAAATCACAAGAGGACGTTGGCAGTTGATCATCATCTGTTGTTCTTCCATAAGAGGAACCATGATGTGAGGGAAGTTCATGCCAGAGAACTTAACGTAGTTTGTTACTACGTGCTCGATGAACGCTTGGTCGTGGCTCTTTTCACCTTCACAAGACATGTGCAGGTACTCTTTGCCTTTCTCGTCAACCAGTGAGCTTTCTTTCTCACATTTGTTGTCAACGCTTAGCGCAATACCGTTACCCACCATACCTGAAAAATCAAAACGCATTTTTTGGCTGATGCCTTCTTTCTGCAGAAGAACTGCAAACAAAAGGTCGCCAGGCACGCAGAAGCGCTTGTTGTCTTCATCGTGAATTGGGTTGAAGTCAGCGGCTACTTTTTTAGCAAAGTGGCTAGCTTGTTCACGAGTGAATTGAAATTGATTGTCTTCAGTAGAAAAGTAAGGTGTCAGAAACATAGTATCGCTATTAGTCATCAAATCTGGGGTGGATTATAGCTAACTAACTTCGCTCTAATGGTCTATCCAGTTAACTTTGCTTATATATCAATCGATTAGATAAATATGTTGGATGGTATGTGACGATTTCAAGGGGAATATGGTCTTTGGCTCAATGCAACAAGGGCTAATCAATAGCCCTTGTTTATATAACACTCTAATGGGTGTTGTTCAGGTTGTTTCTGTCTTAAAAGCTACACAGAATACCTTCTGGTATTAGGTGATTGTGCACTGATAATTTGAGCAATAGGTTCGCTTGCTCGATATCTGGTGAGAAGTAACGGTCTTTGTCGTAGAAGCTCACTTTTTCACGCAGAATCTGTTTCGCTTCTTCTACTCGAGGTGAAGATAGGTTTGGCGCTCGGAAGTCCAAGCCTTGTGCTGCTGCTAAGTATTCAACGGCCAAGATGCCACGAGTGTTTTCTGCCATGTCACGCAGTCGACGACCCGCAAAGGTTGCCATAGATACATGATCTTCTTGGTTTGCCGATGTTGGAAGGCTGTCGACTGATGCTGGGTGTGCCAGTGTTTTGTTTTCGCTTGCTAAAGCAGCAGACGTTACTTGAGCAATCATAAAGCCTGAGTTCACGCCGCCATTATCGACTAAGAAAGGTGGCAGTTTGCTTAGCGCGCTATCAATCAGCAGTGCCATTCTTCGTTCAGAAAGGCTACCAATTTCTGCAATCGCAAGTGCTAGATTATCCGCTGCCATTGCCACAGGTTCTGCGTGGAAGTTACCACCTGAAATAATGTCGCCGTCTTCAGCAAATACCAGTGGGTTATCCGATACCGAGTTCGCTTCAACGTTTAACGTTTCTGCTGAATTACGAATTTGCTGTAAACAGGCACCCATCACTTGAGGCTGACAACGCAGCGAGTAAGGGTCTTGAACCTTTTCACAGCAAGTGTGTGATTCACCAATCTCACTCTTTTGATCAAGCATGTGACGGTAAGCAAGCGCGGCATCCATTTGGCCACGATGACCACGAACGCGGTGTATACGAGGGTCAAACGGACGACGACTACCCAGCGCTGCCTCAACAGACATCGCGCCACATACGGTTGCGGACGCAAACAAGTCTTCTGCTGCGAACAGACCTTCTAACGCGAATGCAGTCGATGCTTGTGTGCCGTTTAATAGTGCTAAGCCTTCTTTCGGCGCTAACGTGATTGGCTCCAAGCCTGCGATCTGCATTGCTTCTAAACCCGTGATGATCTTGCCGTTATGTCTTGCTTGGCCTTCACCTAGCAGAACGGTACTCATGTGGGCGAGGGGAGCAAGATCTCCAGATGCGCCTACTGATCCTTTTTGTGGGACACATGGGTAAACCTGTGCGTTCACAAGATCGATAAGAGCGTTAATCACTTTGAGGCGGATACCCGAGTAACCGCGAGACAAGCTGTTAATCTTCAATACCATCATCAAGCGCACGGTTTCATCAGACATAAATTTGCCAATGCCCGCTGCGTGAGAAAGTACGATACTTTTCTGTAGAACTTCGAGATCTTCAGGCGCAATCTTGGTATTTGCTAACAAGCCAAAACCCGTATTGATGCCATACACAGTACGATCTTCAGCAATCACCTGCTCGACAACCTGCATGCTCGCTTCAATATCAGGGATTGCAGCTGGATCCAGTGACAGGTTTACAGGGCTACGGCTGATTTTGCGCAGTTCAGATAGGCCTAGTAGTCCTGGCTTAAGTAATAAATTCAACATGTTCTCTCCAGACATTAAAGGCGACGAAGTTCTTCGTTTAGCATAGGTAAATCAAGTTTCTGCTCTTTAGCACACTGCTTAGCAATATCGTAACCCGCATCTGCATGACGCATAACGCCGGTTGCTGGGTCATTATGAAGTACGCGAGCAATACGCTGTGATGCATCTTCACTACCGTCACAACAAATCACCATGCCTGAGTGTTGCGAGAAGCCCATACCAACGCCACCACCGTGGTGCAGAGAAACCCAAGTTGCGCCGCCAGCTGTGTTCAGAAGGGCATTCAATAGAGGCCAATCTGATACTGCATCTGATCCATCCATCATGCCTTCTGTTTCGCGGTTCGGGCTTGCTACTGAGCCTGAATCTAGGTGGTCACGACCGATAACAACCGGTGCTTTCAGTTCGCCATTTTTGACCATTTCATTGAATGCTTGGCCTAAACGTTCACGATCTTTCAATCCAACCCAACAGATACGCGCTGGCAGGCCTTGGAACTGAATACGTTCACGCGCCATATCTAGCCAGTTGTGTAGATGTGGGTTGTCTGGAATCAGTTCTTTTACTTTTTGGTCTGTTTTGTAGATGTCTTCTGGGTCACCAGATAGGGCAGCCCAGCGGAACGGTCCGACGCCCTCGCAGAATAAAGGTCGAATATAAGCCGGAACGAAACCTGGGAAATCAAACGCGTTTTCTACGCCTTCTTCTAGTGCCATTTGGCGAATGTTATTACCGTAATCCACGGTCGCTGCGCCGCGGTATTGCAGGTCTAGCATCGCTTGTACTTGAATCGCCATAGATTGCTTAGCGGCTTTCACCACTTTTGCTTCATCAATGGTGCGCTCTTGTGCGGCTTTCTCCATCGTCCAACCTTGCGGCAAGTAGCCGTTTAGTGGATCGTGGGCAGATGTTTGGTCAGTCACCACATCTGGTGTGATATTGCGTTCAACTAACTCTGGGAATACGTCTGCGGCATTACCTAATAAACCAACTGATATAGGTGTATCTGACTCTTTAATCATTGCCATCGCTTCATCTAAGCTGGTGGCTTTTTTGTCTACATAGCCAGTACGCAAGCGGTAGTCGATTCGTGATTCATCACACTCCACAGCGATCATTGAGAAGCCAGCCATCGTTGCAGCAAGAGGTTGAGCGCCGCCCATGCCACCAAGACCGCCAGTTAGAACCCACTTGCCGTTCGCTTCACCTTGGAAGTGCTTCTTGGCAATCGCGACAAAGGTTTCGTAAGTACCTTGAACGATGCCTTGAGAGCCAATGTAGATCCAGCTGCCCGCGGTCATTTGGCCGTACATCATCAAGCCTTCTTTATCGAGCTCGTTGAAGTGTTCCCAGTTCGCCCAGTGTGGAACAAGGTTCGAGTTAGCGATCAGTACGCGAGGTGCGTTTTTATGAGTCGGGAACACGCCTACAGGTTTACCTGATTGAACAAGTAACGTTTGGTCGTCCTCTAAACGCTCCAATACTTCCACAATCTTGTCATAACATTTCCAATCACGCGCAGCGCGACCAATACCGCCATACACAACCAGTGCATGTGGGTGTTCTGCCACATCAGGGTCTAGGTTGTTCATCAGCATACGCAGTGGTGCTTCTGTTAACCAAGATTTAGCGCGCAAAGTAGTGCCATGAGGTGCGCGAATTTCGCGAGTCGTGTCGAGACGAGGGTCACTGTTGTGGTGTTCCGTCATTTTGGAATTCCTTCTGTTTCACGTTATATCGTTGTAGTTGTAGTTGTAGTTGTAGTTGTAGTTGTAGTTATCGGTATAGCTGGATTAGTCGCCTGCCATTGCACTGGCAATATCCCAACACAAACGAGCCGCCAATCGAGCCGTTTGGCCATCGATGTCGTAGTCTGGGTTGTATTCCGCAATGTCCGCGATAATGAGTTTTTCACGGTGTTTGAAAATCTGTTCTAGAAAAGGAGCGAGTGCTTCATAGCTCACGCCTCTTGCCGCTGGTGCACTGACGCCCGGCGCAGTAGCTGCGGGGAAAACATCGAGGTCGATAGTGAGATAGAGGTAATCACACTCAGCGATGAATTTTTGCAACTTAACCAGTTGAGCGACTTGGTTTATTTGGGTCATGTCGCGGTCGTGTTCATACCACACGCCCAGTTGGTCAGCTTTATTAAACAGCGCTTTGGTATTACTAGCCGCGCTAACGCCAAGACAAGCGTAATGAAACGGCCATTGATGTGTGTGGCAGTAATCACTTATCTGGTTAAAAGGCGTGCCTGAGCTCGGTTTAACATCGGCGATGTCGCTTTCAAATTCACGAAGATCAAAGTGAGCATCAAAGTTAACGATGCCGATCTTAGGATTGTGTTCTGATTGAATGTTATTTAGGTGCTCAGCGAGACCTTGAAAAGATGCCCAAGCCACTTCGTGACCACCGCCAAGGGTAATCACTTTGTTAGTTGATAGAGCATTGGCAATCACAGATGCACACTGTTTTTGGCTGACTTCTAATTGATCGTCATTGCATTCGATATCACCGAGATCGGCGATGCGTGCGTCACTGTGCCAAGCCATATTCGCCAGAGCTTGGCGTATCAAGTTAGGTGCTTGTTTCGCGCCTACGCGTCCTTTATTTCTTGCAACACCGGCATCGTTGGCAAAGCCAACCAAGGCGATAGCGCTGTCAGTCAGCTCGTCACTTAAGTCACTACTTTGTACTTGCTTGGTAATGTGATGAACGCGAGTACCGAGTGCGCCATCTTCAAGATCATTACGTCCGGTCCAAACAAAGTTATTTACGGTTTCTACGTTTTCTTGGATACCGTTGGATTTAGATTGAGTCATGACACACCTCGCCATTAACAATGCGTTTATGCAGATGAGGAACACCGACTTGATAGCTTAGATCGGCAGGGTGGTCGATATTCCAGATAGCTAGATCTGCGGCATAACCGATTTCGACTTTGCCTTTGGTTTGTAACTCACCAATGGCAGCTGCAGCGTTACAAGTTACACCACGCAATGCTTCTTCAGGTGTCGTGCCAAACAGGGTGCAGCTCATGTTCATCATCAGCGTTAAATCCGCAAAGGGTGAAGTGCCGGGGTTTAAGTCGGTCGCGATCGCCATTGGGATTTTGTGTTCACGAAGTAAAGCAACAGGTGGCTGTTGAGTCTCTTTCAAGAAGTAGAAAGCACCGGGTAATAAGGTGGCAACTGTGCCTGATTCTGCCAGTGCTTTTACTCCGGTTTCATCAAGGTATTCAACATGGTCGACAGAGAGTGCACCGTATTTAGCTGCGAGCGCACTGCCGCCCATATTTGAAAGTTGTTCAGTGTGGCCTTTAATCGCTAGCCCATGTGCTTTGGCTGCTGCAAATACACGTTCGGTTTGTTCTAGGTTGAAGCCGATAGATTCACAGAACACGTCAACGGCATCGGCGAGCCCTTGCTCCGCAGCTTTAGGAATGATCTCTTGGCAAACCAGATCTATGTAACGATTTGGTTGTTCTTTATATTCAGGTGGCACAGCATGCGCTGCAAGGAGAGTAGTGGTGATTTTAATGCGGCGATGATTCTCTAACGCTTTGGCTGCACGCAGCATCTTGAGCTCATCTTCAAGTGTTAAACCATAGCCAGATTTTACTTCGATGCTGGTTACGCCACTTCTTAGTAGGCCATCAAGTCTAGGTAGTGCCATTTCAACCAGCTCAGACTCTTTCGCTGCGCGGGTCGCGGTTACTGTCGCTAAAATACCACCGCCTTGCTTGGCGATGTCGGTGTAAGAGACACCATTCAAACGCTGCTCAAACTCGTTGGCGCGATTACCTGCAAATACGAGATGTGTGTGGCAATCAATCAGCCCCGGGGTAACAAGTTTGTTCTTGCAATCATAGGTAATGTAATCCGCAGAGCTATCAGTGCTCGGTAGTTCTACCTCAGAAGTATGTACTTCGTGGTTTGAACAAGAGATAGACACGATCTTACCGTCTTCGATAACGATATCTTGAGGGGAAGAGGGCTGATAACCGTCGGCTCCCAAGCTCATGGAGACCACTCGTGCGTTTTTGAGGATCAAATTCATAATCACCTAGATCTTTGCTAAACATTAAATGTATATACAAATAAATAGGCTAAACGCTGACCCGAATCAAGTTGATGTTGCAAAAATGTGATCGGCGATCAGGATGATGTTCTTTAATCTAGAAGTATCTTGGAGCTTAATTTGTACTTAGAGCCAGGATGGTAGAGCAATGCAAAGCTGATGAGACGTTCTTTGCTCCATGTTCTTCTATTCAAAAGTAGGCAAGGTTCTGATTCAGAAAGTTTTAGTGACGTTCTGATTTGAGAGTCAGGAATAATGGCTTCAACCGTATGCTCGATAGCACTTAACGGGCAGCTTTTTGAAAGGTATTCGTTAGGTGTAGAGGTTGAAAAGTCTTGCTCTAAGTATTTTGGCGCGGCTTGAGAATTCACCCAGCGCGCTTCCAATTGTATCGGCGTGTTGTCGGCAAAGTGTATGATTTCACTATAGAAGACCTCTGCGTTAATCATCACACCTAACCGTGTAGCCGTGCTTTCATCAGCCTTGATACTATCGTGCTTGATAACTTGGCTAGTATACGTTTGGCCGCGGTCTTTGATCTCTTGCGCGATGTTGTTGATATCAAGCAGCGGAGATTGCGCTTTTTCGTCGGGTTCACAAACAAAAGTGCCAAGCCTTGGCTTCCTGATGAGCTTGCCTTCAGACACAAGATCGCGAATGGCTTTATTGACCGTCATTCTACTCACATTGAACTGCTCTGTGAGTTCGAGTTCGGTGGTGATTTGATAACCCACCGGCCAGTGACCATTGGTAATTTTGTCGTCTATGAACTGTTTTATCTGAAGGTAGAGCGGCGCTTTCGACATAATGAAACCTTATTTGACTATACAAATAGAGTAACGGATTTTTTAACGATTTCAACATTTCCTCGGGCAATGTGACCTTATTCAACATAGATGGGGCAAATTGCTTGATTCTGTGAGGCAAGTGTCGCAAATTGTCACGCAATAACTAGTAGGGCATGTTGATCTTTCGAGCTGGTTTTTGCAGCGAGTTGCTGGGTATTTATACAAGTCAGAGGCTTTGATGTGTAGCTAGCCTACATGAGAAGCCGATAACGCAGTAGAAATGACCAGCAAACGCTGCCCGAAGGGTTCGGCTAAAAGCGTTTTACTCTTTGTTGAGGGAGATTTGCTTAGAATGACTAGGCTACTTCTCCCTCGCCGCGATTAAAACGCTTTTATCTCGAACAAAACTCAACCACGAAAGGTCAACACGCCCTAGCTAATCAGATAATTAGAAAGGGAAATAATATGTTTAAGAAATTAAAGGCCTCTTTGGGCATTGGTGCAGCAAAGGTTGATACCGTCTTAGATAATATTGAAGTTTTCCAAGGTGGAGAGTTGTCTGGCAATGTTCACATTGTTGGTGGTGACGTTGAGCAACAAATCGACCTGATTAATTTGGTTCTCAACACAGAAGTAAAAGTCGAAACGGAAGACAGCACCAGCTACGAAACTTTTTCACTGGGTCGTATTCAAGCCGTAGAGCCTTTCGTGATCCAACCGGGTGAAACCAAATTGGTGCCATTCCGTCTTAAGTTAAATGATGAAACGCCAGTTACCGCGTTGAACGCACAAATGAACCAATCCCATGTGTGGGTTGAAACTAACCTAGATATCGGCTTCGCGATTGATCCTAAAGACCGTGACTTTATCTCCGTTCATCCACTGCCAACAGTCGCTAAAATTATCCAAGGTGTGGAAGCATCGGGTATGGCAATGGTGAAAGCGGACGTAGAGAAGGGGTTCTTAAAAGGCAACAGCTTTGCTTCTCGCTCCGGTTGTTATCAAGAGATTGAATTTCGCAGCGGAGGTTTTATGAATAATAAAGAGATCGAGCTGTCATTCATCGTCGATGGCTCTATGGTTCACTGCCTAGCAGAAATCGACCGCTCAATGAGCTTCCGTGGCGACCAATACATCTCATTCAGCTTGCCAGCTAACGCGGCCGACTCAGACATTCGCAACGCTGTATCAAGAATCATGAGTGCGTAGTTATCTATCTGTTAGCAGTCGCTCTGTCTATTAATAAAGACAGTACGATTTCTAAAGCCGAACTTAACCGTTCGGCTTTTTTGATTCTACTATCTATCCCGTTCTGAAATGGGTTTACCACTGGTGCCGATAGGCCAATTGAAAGGCAACATCGGTAGAGTTATCCATATTGAAGATGTTCTCGATTATGGATATCTCAACTGCCGAGCGTTGCATGAGATAACGATAGCCAAACATCATTTCATTCGCGGCTTCTGAAAACTCAGTGTCACCATCTTCTGCGCCTTCATACCAACGGTATTCAAGGTGCAATTCATGGTTTTCAAATAGCGTGAGTTGATAGCCGCCCATCCATGACCATGTTGTCTTCTTATGCGAAAAGCTATTCTCCACTTCTCTACTGGACTGATTCGCTAACCCTAAGCTTGTATAGAAGGTATTGATGTCGAGTTGGTATGCATAGTTGAGTTGAGCGCTTTGTTCGGTGCTGTTTCCCTTAAATGCACCGTGGCTGACGTTGTTATGATAGAGGGAGACGCCAAAAGATAAGCCGTGGTTTTCTATATCTATGATTTGATATTGGGTGTAGAGCGTGAAAGCGCTAGTCAATGTGTCGCCGGAGAAGTCTCGATTATTGACGCCATGGTCTGGTGCATAGATGTCGAATTGGTGTCTGTCTTTCTGAACTCGACCTGCTTGGTCGATGCTAAATAGGTCGTGAAAGTTAATGGTGATTTTGTCGAGATGATTATTGGCGGCGTATAACCAGCGGTAATTGAGCTCTACTTGCCATGCTGTGGTCAATTGCCATCGTAGGCCTGTTTGAAGTTGGTTTTGATAATAGTCTAAGTGATAGTCGTGAGAGTGGGCCCAGATACTCGCGGCAGTTAAGGCTGTAAATACTTCAACCTTATTCTCTTCAAGAGGGAAGCCTGAACGGAGCGACGGGGTGAGGCGAACCGACTGCAGTGGTGCTTGGGTATAACTGATGAAGGGGCCGTAATCTTTGTTGGCCCATGCGTTTGGCGCAGAAAACATGGCGGCTATTATTAGCGGTAAAGGTCGTATGAGCGATATACACGTAGCCCGTCTTTCCATATGCACCTCATCTGCACTCCGTTGCTTCTATATAGCTTAGTTCTAAATAACTCGTTTGTAAGAGGTAAGTTGGATGAGTTAACTCGGAACAGGTAGGGTGCAGTTGTTTAGTCGGTGTAGCTTGGTAATCAAGAGGATTAGAAGAGTAGGTAAGTCACCACAGCATGGTTAACCTTACCAAACGAAGCCGTTGGAGAGCTTGCGGGTTCGCTCTGTCATTGTCATTTCATATAATTTCGTTACAATGTTCGGCTACTCACAAGTGGGGCATCTGTATTTGCTTCTATGTGGGTATATTTATTATGCATATATCCCCAATCAGCGTACCCGTTGATTGAAAGACATATATTAAACATTTTCATGTGTTGCTTGGTGTGCAACACCACTGTAAAGGACAAATAATGCCAATTATTACTCTTCCTGACGGTAGTCAGCGTCAATTTGACAACCCTGTATCAACTCTAGATGTTGCCCTATCAATCGGTCCTGGTCTTGCGAAAGCAACCATTGCTGGTCGTGTAGACGGCGAGCGTGTTGATGCTTGTGATCTTATCGAAAACGATGCAAGCCTAGAAATCATCACCGCTAAAGATGAAGTTGATGGCCTTGAGATCGTTCGTCACTCTTGTGCTCACCTTTTAGGCCACGCGGTTAAGCAGCTTTTTCCAGAAGCGAAAATGGCGATCGGTCCTACTATCGATAACGGTTTCTACTACGATATCGACCTTGAGCATTCTCTAACGCAAGAAGATCTAGAAAAGATCGAAAAGCGCATGAAAGAGCTAGCGAAGACCAAGTACCAGGTTGTTAAGAAGAAAGTTAGCTGGCAGGAAGCGCGCGACGCATTCGAAGCTCGCGGCGAGACTTACAAGATTGAAATCTTGGACGAGAACGTTTCTAAAGACGATCGTCCAGGCCTGTACCATCACGAAGAATACATCGATATGTGTCGTGGTCCACACGTGCCTAACATGAGCTTCTGTCAGCACTTCACTCTACTTAACGTAGCGGGTGCTTACTGGCGTGGTAACAGTGACAACAAGATGCTTCAACGTATCTACGGTACTGCATTCCACGATAAGAAGGCGCTTAAAGCTCACCTTGTGCGTCTAGAAGAAGCGGCTAAACGTGACCACCGTAAAATCGGTAAAGCGCTTGACCTATTCCACATGCAGCAAGAAGCACCAGGCATGGTGTTCTGGCACCACAACGGTTGGACTATCTTCCGTGAGCTAGAAGTATTTATTCGTCAAAAACTGACTGAGTACGATTACCAAGAAGTTAAAGGCCCATTAATGATGGACCGTGTTCTTTGGGAGCGCTCTGGTCACTGGGATAAGTACGCTGAAGCGATGTTCACTACTTCTTCAGAGAACCGTGAATACGCTATCAAGCCAATGAACTGTCCTGGTCACGTTCAAATCTTTAACCAAGGTTTGAAATCTTACCGTGATCTACCGCTACGTATGGCTGAGTTCGGATCATGTCACCGTAACGAGCCGTCTGGCGCACTTCACGGCATTATGCGTGTTCGTGGCTTCACTCAAGATGATGCTCACGTATTCTGTACTGAAGACCAAGTTCAACAAGAAGTTAAAGCTTGTATTGAAATGGTTTACGATACTTACACAACTTTCGGCTTCGAAAGCATCGTTGTTAAGCTATCTACTCGTCCAGAACAGCGTGTAGGTTCAGACGAAATGTGGGACCGTGCAGAGGCTGACCTTAAGCAAGCGCTAGAGGCAATGGACATTGCATACGAGATTCAAGAAGGCGAGGGTGCGTTCTACGGACCTAAGATTGAATTTACTTTGCATGATTGTTTGGACCGCGCTTGGCAATGTGGTACAGTGCAGCTCGATTTTGCATTACCAGAACGTTTAGGTGCTACTTACGTAGGTGAAGATAACGAGCGTCACACGCCAGTTATGATCCACCGCGCGATTTTAGGTTCACTAGAACGCTTCATCGGTATTCTTATTGAAGAATACGCTGGCTTCTTCCCAACGTGGTTGGCGCCAGAACAAGCAGTTGTCATGGGCATTACAGACAAACAGTCTGAATATGTACAAGAAATTACGAAAAAACTGCAAAAAAGTGGATTTAGAGTCAAAGCAGACTTGAGAAATGAGAAGATTGGCTTTAAAATCCGCGAACATACTTTGAAACGTGTACCGTTCATGCTTGTGTGTGGTGACCAAGAAATGGAAGCCGGCGAAATTGCAGTACGTACACGTAAAGGTAAGGACCTTGGCAAATTTAAAGTGGATGACTTTATTTCATACATCCAAGCCGAGGTTTCAAGCCGTAAGCTCAATCTGGAGGAATAGCTATTAAAGGCGGAAGACGTGGCCAACAACCGGCCAAACAAAACCAGCACCGTTTAAACGGTGACATTCGTGGCGTTCGTGAAGTGCGTCTAACTGGCGCAGACGGCGAAGCTGTTGGTGTAGTATCAATCGCTGAAGCGATGGAAGCTGCAAATGAAGCTGGTATGGATCTTGTAGAGATCAGCCCTAACGCCGAGCCGCCAGTTTGTCGTGTGATGGACTACGGTAAGTTCCTCTTCGAGAAGAGCAAAGCTGCGAAAGAGCAGAAGAAGAAGCAAAAGCAGGTTCAGATCAAGGAAATTAAATTCCGACCTGGAACTGATATTGGAGACTATCAGGTAAAACTACGCAACCTGACTGGTTTCCTAGAAGACGGCAACAAAGTGAAGGTAACAATTCGCTTCCGTGGCCGCGAAATGGCTCACCAAGAAATCGGTGTTGACGTTCTTAATCGTTTGAAAGCGGATACTGAAGAATTTGCAGTAGTCGAATCTTTCCCAACGAGAATTGAAGGTCGCCAGATGATCATGGTGTTGGCCCCTAAAAAGAAGTAATTAACGGCTTTGCAAGTAATTGAACCCTGCAGCCTCAGGTTGCGGGGTTTTATTCGCCCTAATTACTATGTTATTAACAACTCAACAATGCGGAGTTATTCATCATGCCTAAGATGAAAACCAACAAAGGTGCTGCTAAGCGTTTCCAGAAAACTGCTGGTGGTATTAAGTTTAAGCACGCTGGTAAACGTCACATCCTGACTAAGCGTACTACTAAGAACAAGCGTCAGCTACGTCCGAACTCGATCCTTCCTAAATGTGAAGTTGCTCAAGTTCTACGTATGATGCCATACGCTTAATTCTTTTTAGTTTATAAATTCGTTTAGTTTAGGAGAAGCATAATGCCTCGCGTAAAACGTGGTGTACAAGCTCGTGCACGTCATAAGAAAGTTCTAAAACAAGCTAAAGGTTACTACGGAGCACGTTCACGTGTTTACCGCGTAGCTTTCCAAGCAGTTACCAAAGCTGGTCAATACGCTTACCGTGACCGTCGCAACAAGAAACGTCAATTCCGTCAACTTTGGATTGCACGTATCAACGCGGCATCTCGTCAAAATGGTCTATCTTACAGCCGTTTCATCAATGGCCTTAAGAAAGCATCTATCGAGATCGACCGTAAGATTCTTGCTGACATCGCAGTATTCGACAAAGCAGCATTTGCTGTTCTAGTTGAAAAAGCGAAAGCATCTCTATAATTTAGAGTTAGCTTAAAGGTTTAAGAAAAGGAGAACTTCGGTTCTCCTTTTTTATTGCCTGTAATTTAGCTTTGCCATATTCTCTCGCATCTCGCATCTCGCATCTCGCATCTCGCATCTAATTTTTATTCGCTTGAACACGCATTCTGGTATATAAACATCTACCTAACCTTTAAATGTTAAGCGACCGAGATAAATGACCGCACCGACCACTATGACGTTCTTCGAACGTTTTGAAACTGACATCCTTTCTGGCAAGAAGACGATTACTATTCGCGATGAATCTGAGCGTGACTACCAGCCAGGTAGTGTTGTGGAAGTATCGACGCTAGAGCAAGGCCGTGTGTTCTGTAATCTTAAGATCATCAGCGTTGAACCAATCCTATTTGATGACTTAGGTGAGTTCCATGCTCAGCAAGAGAACATGACGCTGCAAGTACTGAAAGACGTGATTCAAGATATCTATCCAGGTATCTCTCAGCTGTATGTGGTTTCTTACGAGCTTGTGTAGCCCGCTTTAAATAGAATTGGTTGATCAATACCGCGTCTTACGCAGAGCAATGAGAAAGGGAAGTCACAATGAGTGAATTACAGAGTGGTGCAGCTCAGCAAATTTTGCTCCAACTTTATTGTCGTGAGCAGACTGAGCAGCCGTTAATCTGTAGAACTGATCTCGACATTGCTCTTTATGATAGCGAAGGCTTTCTAGCGTGGCGTGATACAAAGCGTGACTTTATTGTCAGTGATATCGAGAATCGAGTTTGGGTGAAGAGCTGTCCCGGCGGTTACATCACTGAAGTGCACTTCAATACTGACGGTTCTTTGATTGAATATCGTTTGTTCGACCGATTTGAAACGACAGGGCAGTGGCAACTAAAAGATGGGTTGTTACACGTCGAGATTTTGAAGGGCGAGAATCGCTACCAGTTTGCTGTTGTGGCTCGTGCTGATCTTAATATTCACTCTGCAGTGGAATATAAAAATGGTGAGCTGCACTCGTATCTGAAATTGGTGCAGGCTGAGCGTTAATCCCTTTTAGCCAACCTTGCTTGTCCATTAAAATCAGTGATATTCCAAGAACAACAAAGCCAACAGTGATGTTGGTTTTGTTGTTTTCAATTCGACTGAGTACTTCTAATCAACGCGCTATTAAGCTATTAAGCTATTAAGTTAAGCTATTAAGCTATTAAGCTATTAAGCTATTAAGCTATTAAGCTATTAAGCTATTAAGTTAAGCCATTAAGCTTCGAAGTTCGTTAGTTGAGTATAAAGCTCGCTGTCTTGATCTTGCTTTGCACAAATCGTCAGCAGGTCTTCAATAAAGTACTTCAATGCACGCGCTTCAATTCGACGAATGCCTTGTTGTTGTTCTTTAGTTAGGTAGCCGTAGATAGTCGCAGCGCCAAAGTCACCAAAGATCATCTGACCTTGTTCGTTCACTAAAGTGTTGTGAGCGTATAGATCACCATGACAGACTTTATTGGCATGAAGGTGTTCAAACACATCAATCATCTGCTCTGTAATGCTATTGATCTGAGTAATTGAAAGCTCGAAGCCTTCATTGAACGTATCGCGAGTACAGCTTTCAAGAGTAGGGGGTAAGCCTAGGTTGTAATAGTTGCTTGGGATAAGCTCCATCACTAATGCGAGATAGTCTGGTTCATCGACTTGAGCTATCGACTTCACTAGGTTGCTATGATAACCAGCCTGCAAACAAGCTTCGAGCTCATCGTGTGGGTAACCGTCGCTTGTTACTTCACCTTTAAATACTTTTACAGCGACTTCCTGTGGGAAATCAAAATCACCGTTCACCCAGTTAGCATGTGAAATTACGCCAGACGCACCTTGACCAAGTACTTGATTCAGTGAGTAGCATTGCGAGCTTACTGCGGGCACGCTATCTAAGCTGCTCGGGTGTTTGCAGAATGGGTTACCCGCAAACGCTAACCAAGCCAGCTTTGGTAGCTTAATAAGGAACTCAGGGAATTCAATCAGTTGGTTTGCAGACAGACGAACTAGCTCAAGGTTGGATAGGTTTTCCATGCTTTTTGGTAACACGCGAATCTTGTTACCCGCCAATGCCAGTTTTTGTAGCCGCGGTCTTTCACCTAGTGAGCTAGGCAGAACCTCAATCTCATTGTCGGTCAGGATCAACCAACGTAGTTGAGTCGGCAGAGACTGCTCGCTAACGGTTTTGATTTGGTTGGTTTTGAAGCCAACCATTTCGAGCTTAGGAAGAGTACCTAGAACATCAGGCAGGTGCGTAAACAGGTTATTCGACGCGAAGATAATACGCAGGTTAGTTAGCTTTGATAACTCGGCTGGTAGGTCTGACAGCTGATTACCTGAAAGGTCTAGGATCTCAAGAGAATCTGCAAGCTCTATGATTTCTAGAGGAAACTCGGTGAGACCTTCTGATAGTTTTAAGCGCTTAATACCTTTAAGTTGCCCTGATTTTAATTGTTCTAGAGTATGCAAACCTTAGCCTTATGAATAGATGTTCGAGGCGCGTAGTTTACTTGTCTCAACCGAGAAAGGCGAGCATCAGTAATGAAGCTCGCCTAACAGGCTTAAGACTCAAGGTTTAGGGGCATGGACTAAAGCTTTATATGGTTTTGGCTAACGCCGACTTCCTCAACAAAATCGCTATCATGACTGACCAAGATGAATGCCCCCTGGTATTCACGCAGAGCCGAAGCCAATATTTGCTTTGAGTCTATGTCCAAGTGATTGTCTGGTTCATCAAGTAGAAGAAGCGGGGCATCCTGTTTATGGCTGACGATCAACATCGCCAGCTTCATTTTCTCGCCACCACTGAGGTGAGCGACTTTGCGATATACAGACTCTCGCCTGAATCCAATTCCTGCTAGCAGGGTTCGCGCGTCGCTCTCTGTTAATCCAAAGCTGTGCGTCATTAAGCTATCGAACATCGTCTCGTTGGTGTCTAACAGGCCAAAGTGTTGGTCCAAATAGACGGTCGCCCCCAAGCGCTTAATCGAGCCTTTATAATTGGTGTGTTGACCGTGAATCGCTTTTAACAGTGTCGACTTTCCACACCCATTAGCACCGGTTAGATAACACCGTTCCCCTTGTGATAAAGAGAAACTGATGGGCGCACCAGAGCCGTAAATAAGGCGGCAGTTTTCAACGGTTAACAAAGAGCTCTTTTTACTGCTATTACTTTGCTGTAGATACAAAGCTTGTGGTTTCAGCCGTTCCTTCTGTTCTTTAAGCGACTGAAGTTTATGTTGGTTTTGGTCAATGACATTCCTTTGGCTTGTCGCAGACGCGGCTTGGCTTTGTCCTGCTTTATCTTTCATCGCATCCAATAAGATCTTGGGTTGGCTACCTGACTTTCTGAGTCGGTTTCCCTGAGATTCTCGCTGTTGCGCCTTTTCCTTGTTGGCTTGAGCTTGACGCTCGAGTCGTTTCTTTTCGGACTGATGATGCGCGACCTGTTTGTTGAGCGCTTCGCTTTGGCTAGATACTTGTTTGAAGTAATCATCATAATTTCCTTTATAGAAACGTACGCCTAAGCTGTTGAGGTGGTAGATCCCCTCCATTCGTCTCAATAAGCTTCGATCATGGCTGACGACAAGTATTTTGCCTTCAAACATCAGGCATTGTTCTAGTAGCCAATTGCGTCCATCGTTATCCAAATGGTTCGAAGGCTCATCGAGGATCAGTATGTCGTTATTTGATACGAACAGCTGATGAAGCTGTAGCAAGGCGAGTTGTCCACCACTCAAAGAGCAACAGGGCGTGTTCAAATCACGAGTGATCTTTAATGTACCTAGCAACTGCTGGGTACGTGCCTCTAGATCCCAATCATCACCAACGATATTGAAGTGCTGCAATTCACAGCTACCTAGTTCTATGGCGCTTAATGCTTCTAACTTTTCGGTGAGCCCTAAGAAGTCAGCGATGGTGATGTTGGTATCCAGTAGCTTTGATGGTAACTGAGAGTAAAAGCCGATCGAACCTTGGTGCGAAACACTGCCTGTTGTGGGCTGTTTTTGTCCCATGATCAATGAAAGTAACAATGACTTTCCAGCCCCATTTCTTCCGACTAGGCCGGTGAGGCGAGTGCTCAAATTGAAGGTGATGTTTTTGAATAACCACTCACCAGTATCGAGTTGGAATGAGAGATTGTTGGCTAATATAGTAGGCATAGAAATACCTCCCTTTACGTGTAAACGAGTAAAAGGGGTGAGGCGCTTTTTCTATACAGAACCCTACACAGAATTCTATATATAGATCGCCAAAGACGTTACTTACTTAGCATGCCAATCAAAGATAGGAAATAGGGTGTTGATGTAATTTCTGTCTTTGAGGTATTGATCTTAAAGATGTTTGTTTGTCAAAAAACGGATCTTTAAGAGCTTGATTTGTCGCGAAAATAGATGACGAAGTAACGCCCACTAACCCCGAGTGTCCAAATGATTTTTATAAAAATAAATCGGATGTCAGGATGTTAGTACTTCATTATGGCGTTATTCTCTTTTGAAATGATGGTGGGATGGTACTGAAAGAACGTACTCTGAGTCAATATGCTGAGGTGATTAAATTGTGTTCAAATAATTAAAGCGCCTGTGTGGCGCTTTAGTGATCATTATTGGAAATAAGTTGAGTCTAGAACTTATATCTTTGGGTTTAGAGCTTAGAGCTTAGAGCTTAGAGCTTAGAGCCTTGGGCTTAAAGCTAAAGCTACTTGGTTTGCCCACCAACGGCGCGCCAACACATATCAAAGCTATCGTTGATGTACTTCGATGTTTGCTCTGGTGGAGACTCGCTTTGTTCAATCAGCCAGTTTGCACAAATCAGAAAGTGGCTATGGATGAAGTGCCTAACAAGGTTAATGTCCAACACCATCAATTCACCATCTTCTTGCCCTTTCAAAATGATCTCGTCTAGCGATGCGAACATCTGTGAAACAATCACTTCTCGAGTTTGAGTCGTTGGGTCGAAATGAACATTGGTGAAGAACTTCATCGCAACCGGATTCTCTAATGCCCATTCAATTCCTGTGATCCACATGAACTTAAAGGCTTGGTAGCGCTCTTCTACTGCCACATCAGTGTGCGGTTGAAGGGTCGAGAATAGCTCTAGCTTCAGCTCGCGAAACAGCTCATCAATCAATAGAGATTTGTTCTCGAAGTGGTGAAACAACGTCGCTTTTGCCACGCCGGCTGTTTTCGCTATTTGTCCTGTAGATGTGCCCTCTAGCCCTTGTTGAGAGAAAAGCAGGAGTGCAGCATCTAGGATTTTTTGTCTTTTGGTGATCATCTATTGAGTACTTTGAACATCATTTTTTTGATTGGGTTGTTGTAAGGAGGATGCATTAACTTGGTGAAGTTGATTTTTCCTCTGCTTAGAACGGTTTTGGCATGGCTAAAGGTCTTGAAGCCCTCAATGCCGTGATAGTGTCCCATGCCTGAAGGGCCGATGCCACCGAATGGCGCGTCTTCTGCAGCCACATGCACCAAAGAATCATTAATACACACGCCGCCAGAGTGCGTGTCTGATAAAAACTTGTCTTGGGTTTCTTTATTGTGACTCATTAGGTACAGAGCCAGTGGGCGTTCTCTCTCTGTGATGTAGCTGATTGCTTCTTCGATGGAATCATAAGGCACGATAGGCAGAACAGGACCAAACAGCTCTTCTTGCATCGCGAGCATCTCATCGTTCACTTCGGTGAGAAGGTGCGGCGTCATTCTGTGGTTTACATCGTCCTGTGCTTGTTCGGTGACGGTGTGAATAACCGCGCCTTTGGCTTGTGCGTCTTCAATGACACCTTTCAAGCGATTGTATTGGCGCATGTTGATCACTGAGGTTAAGTCTTTGCTCTCAATACCGGCTTTATAAAGCTTCTTGAAATAACGCTTATAAGCTGTGATGAACTCGTCCGTTTTTTCTCGCGGCAATAAGATGTAATCAGGCGCTACACATATTTGGCCAGCGTTTAAGCTCTTGGCAAACAGGATACGTTCAACAGCGTCCGCCACATCAAAGTCAGGGGCAATGATGGTTGGAGATTTGCCGCCTAATTCCAGGGTAACTGGTGTTAAGTTGTTAGCCGCTGCCCTCATAACGTGTTTACCCACAGCGGTTGAACCTGTGAAAAGGATATGGTCAAACGGCAGTTGGCTAAATTTAGCGGAAACGTCAGCTTCGCCTTCGATAATAGCGACCTGATTTTCACTAAAGCCTTCGGCCAACATCGCTTTTAAAACTCGGTTGGTCGCTGGAGTAAACTCCGACATCTTAAGCATCGCCGTGTTGCCCGCTGCTAACGCTGTGATCAGAGGCCCTAAAGAGAGCATGACTGGGAAGTTCCATGGAACAATGATGCCCACAACGCCCACAGGTTGATAATGAACCGTGATCTTTGCTGGCGTTAGCATCAAACCAGCTTTGCGGCGCGATGGCTTCAACCACTTCTTAAGGTTCTTCACGCTGTAATTGATCTGGTGAAGAGAAGGGGTGATATCAGCAATCAAGCTGTCGTGCTTTGCTCGATGGCCATAATCTTCAGATACTGCCTCAATCAATTGCTCTTGATAACGTATTAACAACGCTTTTAGTACTGAGAGGTTTTCTCTTCTCTGCTCAAGCGTAGGATTAACGTTATTGCGGTAGTGATCTTTTTGTCGGTTGAACATTTGATCCATGTCGTTGGTGCTCGACGTGTTTGGTTCAAGGTCTAGATTATGGCTCATAGTATCCCCTAAATTCTAAGGCTGACCGATTGGTTGGTCAGTTAAAATTACAAGAAGATCGAACCGAATACAAGATATACGCGAGAAAAGTTTATTTTTTGTTCAGTTAAGCGGATGCTGAGTTGAGATAATTAGGAAGATAAAAAGTGCCTTTGACGCAATCAAAGACACACGCGATTTACTTGCGGGCTAGGCAGACACTTTTTCGCAACGCATAAAGATGAAGTTAACGTTTTTCGATAGGCGCTCGTACGTTTCTTCAGAGATGGCCTTGGCCTTCTCGTCGATTGTGCCTTCAGTGATTTGTGAAATCAGCAAGCCCGATTGGCTGACAGCTTGGCAAAGCTCGGTTAATGAACGGCGGTAGAAGCTTACCTGAACGGGTGTGCCGACCGTGTTCCACTCTTCTTGAATGAATTCGCGCTCAAAGTAGTTACCTGAAAGAGTGCATTCAAAATCCGCAAAAGGGTGGTGAGTGGAAAACACGATGTAGCCGCCTGGTTTCAAAACACGATACACATCATCAAAGACAGGTTTTAGATCTTCAATGTAATGCAGCACCAACGGGCATACGATGACATCAGCGCTGTTATCGGCCTCTTTGGGTAAACCCAGAGCTGCATTTTGTGCGTATGCGGTCACATTGGGAATTTGTTTTCCGTTCACTAGGTCAACCATATCTTGAGACAGGTCGGTACACGTGACTTTGTTTGCACCTTGGTCAATAAACCATTGCGCGTAAATACCTGAGCCACAGCCAAGGTCGACAATGTCGAGCCCTTGAACATCGTCTAGTAAGGCTATGGTTGATGGGCGTTCTAATAGGGCATTATAAATATTATCGCGAGCAGCAGAGTCGTATTGCTTTGCATAGGTGGTGTACATTTCAGACATGATTTAACACTCATCAATAGGCTTGGAATAACAGGATACAAGCTGTGTTGGTGATAGCGAGAGTTGTGATAGTGAAGTGCTTATATTTGTCACAACTCTGACTTAACCTCACTCAATTTACTAAAAATCTTATGGTTCCTGCACATTTTTTCTCCCTAATTTAATGTGAGAAATTGCTTTATATTTAATGCGCTTCAGCCTGTTTTTTACCCTAAAACCTTGTAATTCCTTACCTGTCACTTTAAGTTGATCTGTCGATAAAAAAACGTAATCGTCACCACAAATATCAATGGTTGGACTCGCTCTTAATAATATCGGTTAATGCAGCCAACAAATCGTTTTTGAACGCTTTTTGTTGGGTTATACCTCGCTATTCCAAAGAGGTATCTTCTGTCGATGGCCCTATAGTGTGAGGTCTCTAGAATTGGAAAATTCGGTTAATTTGGAACGCATCCGTGCTGAGTATAATGTAAAGCACTGGAGCCAAGGTTTTTATGGAATTGATGATAACGGTGAGGTGTATGTTTCACCGAGCGAAACCGATCATCAAGTTCCTCTAAGTCAGATCGTAAAACAGTTAGAGCAGCGAAATATTGGTTTGCCTGCTCTTGTGCGTTTTCCTCAAATAGTGCATCAACGTGTGCACAATATCTGTAACGCATTCAACCAAGCGATCGACGAATATCAGTACGATAACCGTTACCTACTTGTTTACCCGATTAAAGTTAACCAGCAAAAAGAAGTGGTTGACGAGATCTTAGCAAGCCAAGCTCAATTAGAGCAGAAGCAACTCGGTCTAGAGGCGGGCAGTAAACCTGAACTATTAGCGGTATTGGCGCTGGCTCAAAAAGCGAGCTCAGTGATCGTATGTAATGGTTATAAAGACAGAGAATATATCCGCCTTGCGCTTATTGGTGAAAAGCTGGGCCACAGAGTATTCATCGTTTTAGAGAAGTTGTCAGAGCTTGATCTTGTCCTTTCTGAAGCAAAAGCGCTTGGCGTGAAACCTCGTTTAGGTTTACGCATTCGTCTTGCATCTCAAGGCGCAGGTAAATGGCAAGCAAGTGGTGGTGAGAAGTCGAAATTCGGTTTGTCTGCATCACAAGTATTGACCGTTATTGAACGCTTGAAAGCAGAAGATCAACTGGATGTTCTAGAGCTAGTGCATTTCCACCTAGGTTCACAAATGGCGAATATTCGTGATGTGCGAAATGGTGTGAGTGAGGCGGCTCGTTTTTACTGTGAACTGCGTGATATCGGTGCTCAACTGAAGTTCCTAGATGTTGGTGGCGGTTTGGCGGTCGATTACGACGGCACACGTAGCCAATCTTCAAACTCAATGAACTACGGCTTGCTTGAGTACGCTCGCAACATCGTGATGACAGTAGGGGATATTTGTAAGCTCTACAATCAACCACAGCCTGTTATTATTTCGGAATCTGGTCGTTCACTGACTGCGCACCATGCAGTACTAGTGACTAACGTGATTGGTACCGAAAGCTACTCGCCAGAAGACATGGCGGCGCCAGAAGCAGACGCACCACTGTTGCTAAACAACATGTGGAATAACTTCTTGGAGTTAGATGCAGGTAATGATGACCGCGCGCTGATTGAGATCTACAACGACACGCAAAGTGATATCGCAGAAGCACACAATCAATTTGCGACAGGCATGCTGAACCTTCAGCACCGTGCTTGGGCAGAACAGATGTCTTTGCGTATTAACTACGAACTTAGCTCTCGAATGAGTACTAAGAACCGTTACCACCGTCCAATCTTGGATGAGTTGAGCGAGCGTTTGGCAGATAAGTTCTTCGTGAACTTTTCTTTGTTCCAATCGTTGCCAGATGCTTGGGGTATCGATCAGGTGTTCCCTGTATTGCCTCTAAGTGGTTTGGACAATGCGAATGAGCGACGCGCGGTAGTACTGGATATCACATGTGATTCTGACGGTACGATCGATCAGTATGTTGACGGCCAAGGCATTGAAACAACGTTGCCAGTTCCTGCATGGAACCCAGATGAACCCTACCTGATGGGCTTCTTCTTAGTAGGCGCATACCAAGAGATCTTGGGTGATATGCATAACCTATTTGGTGACACGCACAGTGTGGTGGTCAACGTTGATGAAAGTGGTGAAGCGAATATCGATTACATCAACGAAGGCGACACGGTTGAAGACATGATGCGTTATGTTCATATCGATATGGACCTAATTCGTCAGAACTACAAAGAATTGGTAACGGCGAAAGTACCAGCGCAAGAGCAGCAAAGCGTACTTGAAGAGTTAGAGCAAGGCTTGATGGGTTACACCTATCTTGAGGATTTTTAATGAACGATCTATTTACGAAACCAGATTACTCGCTGTATTCCAATGCGATGACGTTTATGCGTCGTCCATTGGTGCAAAACCCAATCGATAACGATGCTGATGTGGTTGTGTTAGGCGCGCCGTTAGATATGGCGACGTCTGGTCGTCCGGGTGCGCGTATGGGACCGGATGCGATTCGCCGTGCGTCAGTTAACTTGGCGTGGGAAGGTAAAAAATTCCCTTGGGACTTCAATGTATTTGAACACACCTCAGTGATTGATGCTGGCGACCTTGTGTTTGATTGCGGTGATGCAGAAGACTTAACTCAACGTTTAGAAGCGGCTGCTGATGCGATTCTAAGCAGTGGTAAAACTCTGTTAGGTTTAGGTGGTGATCACTTCATTACACTGCCTTTGCTTAGAGCATACGGCAAGAAGTACGGTGAGATGGCTCTGATTCATTTCGACGCGCACACTGACACTTACAGTCAGGGCAGTCGTTACGATCACGGTACTATGTTCTACCATGCGCCAAATGAAGGTTTAATTTCGCCTGAACATTCAGTGCAAATTGGTATTCGTACAGAGTACAAGCAGGAAGGACACGGCTTTAACGTTATTAACGCGATGCAAGCGAACGACATGAGCGTGGACGAGATCATTGCTCAAGTGAAAGGCATTGTCGGTGATAAGCCAGTTTACCTAACGTTTGATATCGACTGTCTGGATCCTGCTTTTGCTCCGGGTACAGGTACTCCGGTTTGCGGCGGTTTGAATTCAGATAAAGTTCTGAAAATTATCCGTGGCTTGCAAGGTATTAACATGGTTGGTATGGACGTGGTAGAAGTTTCTCCTGCGTATGACCAAAGCGAGATTACAGCATTGGCTGGTGCGACGATTGCTCTCGAGCTGCTTTACGTTTGGACGGCGAACCGTCTTGCTAAATAGTTGTGTGTCATTGCTAACAGCATAACGCTATATACTGATTTTAAAGCCCACTAAGGTTCAACTTAGTGGGCTTTTTTTGGATACCTCGAAATATCCATTTGCAACTTCTACTCATTGTCCCTGCATACCCATTCAATACTCTAACGGTTGTATATGTAATTGACGCCATATACGGTGTTTGAACAGTTTCTCATCAGCTTTATGCTGCACCTTGTCTCAAATATGGGATTTAGTTCTTCTTTGGGGTTTAGGTATATATCGACCCTATCAATCGCCCATAAATCCTAATGATTTATCAACTTTATTACTGTATATATTTATAAAAATTTGAGGTGTAATTAAGATGTGCGTTTTATTGCATATTAATCAACACCCTATAAACTTTTGCTTAGTCCATGAACAAACTAAAGTGAATGCCTAGATTTGTGAAAAGAAGTCACTTTGCACAGACATGACATTTCGGATAAGGAAGACTAGGCTTAAGGTTAAGTAAACTATAAAAAAACAGGCGAAACGGAACTGACTCATCAAATACATCAGTCTATGTAATTGATTGTTAATGCAGAGAATAAGTTCTGAATATAATTTAAGCCTGAAACCGTTATTACTATCATTTTCACGATGTTGAGCAATACAGCATTTTGTGACCTCGGGGGATATATGGGTATTGAAGTTTCGCGCCAAGCTGCAGTTGTAGAGGCAGTGAGTGGAGAAGTCATTGCGGTTAAGTCTGACGGAAGCGCACGAAAAATTTCAGTTGGCGATATTATTCGTGAAAACGAGATTGTTATCACTGCAAACCAAGCAGAGCTTTTATTAGGTACCCCAAACGGTGTCACTGAGGTGGCAAGTAATTGTGTTGGCTGTGTTGATCAAGATTTAGCGTGGGCTGATGCTCCTATCGCTGGAGAAGTTAATTTTGACTTACAGCAAGCCGATGCGGGAGAATTTGATGATGAATTTGATGATGAATTTGCTGCTATCCAAGAAGCCATTTTAGGTGGTGCCGATCCGACCCAAATCTTAGAAGCAACGGCTGCGGGTGGCGGATTAGGTTCTGCAAACGCTGGCTTTGTGACGATTGACTACAACTACACCGAAACTCATCCGTCGACATTTTTTGAGACCGCAGGTCTAGCAGAACAAACGGTTGATGAAGACCGAGAAGAGTTCAGAACAATAACCCGTTCATCGGGCGGTCAATCAATCAGTGAAGTGCTCACCGAAGGCTCCATTTCTGGCAATACCTACCCCCAATCTATTACAACTACCGAAAGGATTATTGCTGGTAGTTTAGCGCTCTCCCCTGATTCTTTTGTTCCAGAAGCACTGTCTCTCGCTTCGCTACTCACAGAGCTAAACAGTGATATTACTTCAAGTGGTCAACCCGTTACGTTTACTTATGATGCGGCGACGAACTCTATCATTGGTGTTCAAGGCACCGATGAAGTATTCCGCATCGACATCGATGTTGTTAGTGTTGGAAACAATGCTGAGCTTTCATTGACCACAACGATTTCTCAACCAATTGATCACGTAACGTCTGTTGGTGGTGGTCAGGTCTCCTATACAGGAGATCAAATTAACATCACTTTTGATATTCAAGGTGAAGACGCCGCCGGAAACCCATTAGCAACACCAATTAATGCGCAGGTTGCCGTGGTTGATGGGGTCGATCCGTCTGCTGAAAGTGTGAATATCAGTAACGTAGAAACTAGCAGTGCAGCAATTGAAGGAACGTTCTCCAATATTGGTAGTGATAATCTTCAATCAGCTGTATTTGATGCTGGTGCACTGGACCAGTTTGATGGGTTGCTCAGTGATAATCAAAATACGCTTGCCAGACTTTCTGATGACGGAACAACGATTACTCTGTCCATCCAAGGTCGAGGTGAGGTTGTTCTCACTATCTCACTAGATACCGATGGTACTTATAAATTCGAGCAGTTTAATCCAATAGAACAAGTGGGCTCCGATTCACTGACGTTCGATTTACCGATCACGATTACCGATTTCGACCAAGATGTTGTAACCAATAACATCAACATTGTTATCACTGATGGCGATAGCCCAGTCATTACTAATGTCGACAGTATTAGTGTCGATGAAGCAGGCATCATTGGTGGCTCACAAGAGGGAACCGCGCCTGTAGCGGGGAGCGGAAGTATCACTGCCGATATTTTCGAAAGCGACATCATCGACCATTATGAACTGGAGCCGACGGAATTTAATACGGGTGGCACCTTGGTTTCTAATGGTGCGGTGGTGCTACTCGAGTTGGTTGGTGAAACCAATGGTGTAAGAACTTACGAAGGCTATGTAGAGGTCAATGGATCGAGAATTACGGTCTTTGACGTTAAAATTGATAGCCCTTCATTGGGCAACTATGAGTTTAATCTTTATGAAGAGCTTTCTCATCAAGGCGCTGAAGATGCGCTGCTAACTTTTGCATTGCCAATTTATGCTGTTGATGCAGATGGCGACCGTTCTGCACTGTCTGGAGGTTCAAACACACCAGAAGCTGCTGAGATCCTCGTTAATGTAAAAGATGATGTACCAGTGATGACAGCACCTACAGGGGAAACAGTTGTCGATGAGGATGACCTCACTGGTATTGGTTCCGATCAGTCTGAAGACACCATTATTAATGGATTATTCACGGTTGATGAAGGCGCCGATGGTGTTGCGAAGTATGAACTGGTTGATGAAGATTTGGTTCTGACTGGCTTAACCTCCGATGGAGAAAGTCTAGAGTGGCAAGCTGTTTCACAAAACGGCACAACATTTACTTATGTTGCTCAAACTGCAACGAGTAATGAAGCGGTGTTCGAGATTATTTTCGATACCTCGGATAACAGCTATCAATTCGAACTGTTTAAACCAATTAAACATCCTGATGGCTCGGGTGAAAACACGATTGACCTTAACTTCTCTGTTGTGGCTGAAGATTCCGACCAAGATAAATCGAATGCGGTCGATCTGCAGATCACGGTGACGGATGATGTGCCAACCATCACTGATATGACTGCTGCGAGTACGTTTGTCGTTGATGAAGATGATTTAAGCTCTGTTATCGCTCAGGCGACAGGTGCATTTGTTACGACTGAAGGTGCAGACAAAGTTGAGGT